>NZ_JBLZIO010000012.1:0-106652 GCF_048553315.1 Legionella sp. ST3F1
CTCGAAGCGCCCACACAGTTTGTCTTCCACTTCTTAATGAACCCGCCCCGAAGGCGTGATGCGTATTCTACTCATCCTCACTTCCTTGTCAAACACTTTTTTCATTTTTCATCAAAAAAATGTTTTTTATTTCAGTCTGCTTTTTGTAAGCGCACTTTGGCAATTCGACGTTTACCAACTTGAATAACATAAGATTGACCGGCATGGAGTGTCATCGCAGCGTCTGTTACCCGCTCGCTATCTAGCTTCACCGCACCTTGATTAGTTAATCTAATAGACTCAGAAGTGCTTTTTGTCAAATTAAGTTGTTTGAGAAGTTGCGCCATAACGATTGAGCCTTCACAGGAAATGGTTTGTTCTACCAGATCATCCGGAATCGCCCCTTTTTGAAAACGCTCGATAAAAGCTTGATGGGCAATCTCTGCCTGAGTTGTATCATGGAAACGTGCTATTAATTCCTTGGCTAAATCAATTTTAACATCCCGCGGATTTAAACCTTCAGCAACTGCCTTTTTGGTTTGCTGAATTTCACTACTGGATTTAAAACTAAGTAAATCAACGTAACGCCACATTAATTCGTCTGAAATGGACATGATTTTGCCAAACATCGTTTCTGCTGGCTCACTAATACCAATATAATTATTGAGGGACTTCGACATTTTCTTAACACCATCTAATCCCTCAATTAAAGGAGTCATCATTACGACCTGTGGCTCATACCCATAATGCTTCTGTAATTCACGTCCCATCAAAAGATTAAATTTTTGATCAGTTCCACCTAATTCTATATCGGCTTTTAAAACAACAGAATCATAGCCTTGTACCAAGGGATAAAGAAATTCATGAATAGCAATAGGTTGTCCTGTACTATAGCGCTTGCTGAAATCGTCTCTTTCCAACATTCGTGCTACCGTATGAGTCGCAGCTAAACGAATTAAATCTGCTGCATTTAAACGCCCCATCCATTCAGAGTTGAAAGCCACGGTTGTTTTTTCCGGGTCAAGAATTTTGAATACTTGCTGTTGGTAAGTTTTGGCATTTTCAATGACTGCTTCCTGGCTTAAAGGCATGCGAGTTACATTTTTTCCGGTTGGATCACCAATCATGGCTGTAAAATCACCGATTAAAAAAATTACCTTGTGGCCGATTAATTGAAATTGGCGTAGTTTATTGAGCAAAACAGTATGTCCTAAATGAAGGTCAGGCGCGGTAGGATCAAAGCCTGCTTTAATTGTTAACACCTGATTTTTTTGTATTTTTTTTTCCAGTTCTTGCTCTGGAAGTACCTCTTCACAACCGCGTTTTAATTCGGTGCATACTGATTTTTCGATTATCATAACAACAAAACCTTATTTTTAATGATTGACCTAACATCCTACAGCGAGTATCTTAGCCCGGTTATTCTCTTCTCGCTAGAGTATAGATAATCAGAAGAGATTAGAAGCGTTAAAGCTTAAGTGGTAATGACTAGTTGTGACTGATTCATCAATCTACCGATTGGGTTGAGGCACCTTAACTAAGCGGTCAGAACCAGAAGATGACTGTAAATATATTTACTGTAGCATTTTAAATAACAGCATTCTCCAGGATGACAGTAGTAAAGGCGAAACATGGATCAACGACCCAATGTCTCATTAGAAAATTCTGCAAAGCCCTCTAAATTGCTGGCACTTATTGCCTTGGTGATCGCTTTTGCTCTGCCTTTTGTTTTAGTCAAATCCTTTCCCCACAAACACAGAACAGGTTACAGTGAAAACCGTTTGTCGGTCCCAGAATTAGAAGAACCCAGTTCTATTCCAGTAACTGCTGTACGGCAAGCAGCCGCCACCGTACGAACTCAAAACACACCTGCAAAAGCAGCACCGAAGGTAACCCAGCCCTCTAAAACAACGGAACACGCCTCCGCAGCAACAAAGCCTAAATCGGTTGCGCCCACACGTACGCCAGCACCACCGGCGCCTGAAAATGAGTGGAAGACAGTTATTACAAAGAGTGGTGATTCCCTCGCCACCGTATTTAATCGACTAGGGTTAAGTCCAAAAATATTGCAAGCCATTATTCACGATAATCCGCATGCAAGGACCCTCACCCACCTCAAGCAAAATCAACAATTACAATTTTTGATCAAAAGACACACCTTGCAAAAAATGATAATTCCTTTTAGCGAAACCCAGTATTTAGTTGTTTCCAAAGAAGGGCAGCGTTATAAAAGCAAAGTGAATTCGCGCAAGATGAATAGCTACAATCATTACGTCACTGCCACTGTGCGCGGTTCTTTGTATAGTACCGCCAAGCGAAATAACATTCCTTATAAACTCATTCAGCAAATGACTGAAATTTTTACCTGGGATATTAATTTTGCCAAAGAAGTGCGAGCGGGGGATCAATTCACTATCATCTACGAAGCTTTTTATATTGAAAATAAAGTAGTTGGCACGGGTAATATTATTGCAGTGAGTTACAAAAACCGCGGCAAAACTTATCAGGCTATTCGCCACACAGATAAATCAGGGAACACGGAGTATTATTCCCCACAAGGGACCGGTTTAAAAAAGGCGTTCAATCGCTACCCGCTTCGCTTTAGCCATATCAGCTCCACTTTTAGCCTATCAAGAACACATCCCATTTTACATTACAGGCGTCCTCATAAAGGGGTGGATTTGGCAGCGCCAATCGGTACGCCGATCACCGCAACAGGTAATGGGCGTATTGAAATTATTGGCCGTCAGAGTGGTTATGGCAACATGATAAAGATAAGCCATAATAAACTTTACAGTACTATTTATGGACATATGTTGAGATTTCAAAAGGGCTTATCCAGAGGCTCCTATGTCAAACGCGGTCAAGTTATTGGCTATGTCGGACAAACAGGTTTGGCAACAGGTCCGCATTGCCATTATGAATTTCATATCAACAGGCAACCCAAGAATCCTACCACCGTTGATTTACCACGCGGATTACCCGTTCCCGCCAGAGAAATGGCTACTTTTAAAACCAAGAGCAACCTATTATTAGCTCAATTAAAACAGTATGAGAGAGCTGCTCTTGCCAGTAAAGGTCCTAATAAACCCCACAAAATAGCATAACCTGACCAGCACCCATCTGTTCATTTTTTATACTAATAGACTATACTTCTAAGGTTTGATGCATTAAAGCAAGCATAAACTCTGTGGAGAAAGAAATGAGCAGAAAAGAGAAAACCCCTAAGGCTGAAAAAGTAACTACTACCAAGAAAAAAAAGCTTGGCTCTGAGAATTTAAAAGAGGTTAGTGGCGGTAGATTGAGTCCAACGCGTATCCCTTGGCTGCCTAGAGGAAGATAGCGCAACAATAGACAACCTAGGTAAAAAGCTGGCGTTTAGCCATCGATTGGAATAAACCATCCTGCTGCATTAATTCGGAGTAGGTTCCTGATTGGATAACTTCCCCCTGATTCATTACCAGGATTAAATCAGCTTTCTCGATGGTCGTTAAACGGTGGGCAATGACTAAGCGAGTCGCTTTTAATCGTTCTAAACTTTCAATAACAACAGACTGGGTAAGATTATCCAGGGAACTGGTTGCTTCATCGAAGAATAGAATTCTTGGCTTTCTAGCCATTGCTCTTGCAATCAGTACACGCTGGCGTTGGCCTCCCGATAAGGTTCCTCCACGCTCAGAGACAATAGTATGCATCCCCATTGGCATTTTACGGATATCATCGGCCAAACCAGCCATTTCCGCAGCATGCCAGGCATCCTCCTGAGTTAAAGGTGCAGAGCCGACGATATTGTCAAACAAGGTGCCTGAAATTAATATACTATTTTGTAATACTACTCCGCATTGCTCGCGAACACGCTGTATATTTAACTGTTTAATATCGTGGTCATCAAAGAAAATATTGCCTTGCACAGGCTTTTCAAAACCCAGTAAAAGGCGCAAAAGTGTTGATTTCCCTGAACCGGAAGGCCCAGTAATAGCAATATATTGCCCAGGCTCAATTATAAAAGAAACGTCTTTAACAACTGTCTGCTCTTTAGAGGAATAAGAAAATCGTAAATGGTCTACCTCAAGCTTACCCTGTAACATCCCGGGATCAAGCTTCCCGGCGTAGATTTCAGGAATGTTTTCAATAATAGGCTTAATGCGTTTCATAATGGGGATACTGTTGATAACAGTACTGATTGCATCGGTCATTGCGAGCATACTCGCGGTAAACTGTCCTAAAGCCGCGTTAAACGCCAAAAATACTCCCAAACTGGGTGGATGTTCACGGCTAACAAATTGGGCAAAAATGATGACATACAATATAGTCAGGCATAAAGCATTCAAACTGGATAACAACGCGTTATACCAATTGGACTTATAGGTCTCCTTTTTTATCTGACTGTTTTTTATAGCCCACAACGAGAAAGCTGTTTTTTCGCGACCACTAGTCTGGATTTTACCAATACCCCCTAATAGTTGTACCACTATACCAGAGAGCTCCCCGCCAAGAGATGCTATCGCTTTATAATGAAAAAGTTGCTTTATGCTAATAAACAGTGTGTAAGCACAAACGAACAATATGAGGAAAATAGCTATTAAGGCCAATTTAACATCGTAATAAAATAATAGTGCAATACTAAAGAATGAAAAAATACCACTTAAAAGCGAGCTAATAACGACGCCAGCCATAATTTGCCGAACACGACTAGTTGCCATGGCCCTTTGGGCTAAATCACCGGTAGTAAATTGCTGAAAAAAAGTAACAGGAAGGCGAATAAGTCTATCCCAAATAGCGATTTCAAGATTAAGATTTAACTTAGAGCCGACCCGAAGCACGGTAATGGCTCGAACAAGCTCAAATAAACCAGCAGCCAAAGCTGCGACAACCAAAGCCCATACGATCTGATGCAATTGAAATTTATCGCCGGCAGGCACTACTTGTTCAAATAGAATGCCAGTAAACCATGGGGTAACCAAACTGAGTATCGCAGCAAAAGAACCTACCACTACCAAGCGAATTAAATCCCGCTGGCAACCTTGGAATGCAAAAGAAAATAAATCTCTAATTTTTAGTTTTTCCTTAGGTAGCGAAGAATAAATTTGCCAGGCTTCCATTGAAAATAACTCTGCGTCCTCGAGGGTTAATTTTTTCCTTAACCCTTTGAGGGGATCAATCAAAATGGAACCACGAGCCCCCTTAGGTAGTACCAGATAAAATCCTTCTTCATTTTCTTTTTTTAATAACAGGGGGTGTGTAACAGTCTGCCACCAGTTTTTACTCAGCCGGACTTGGCGCGTTTGCATGTCTGTTTTTGATGCGATTTCCTCTATTCTCGTAAAAGTAATATGTTCAGCCAAGGCGATTTGATAAAACTGAGCTGCATTTTGTATACAAAACGTCAGTGTATTGCTTCGTCCTATTTTACCAATAGAGCCATAGTGATGCAGAATTGAAAGCATTTGCATATGAGCACGTTTGAGTACATTATTTTCAATTTTTTTCCTTTCGCTGATACGTTGCGCTTCCTTGTAACGCGCCAACTTGATAGTAGCCATTAATTGCGGCTGAATATGATGGTAAAAACTTAAGAGCTCATCATGTAATTGGTCGGGCGACCCGGCAGCGATATCGGCAGTAGGCTGTTTGGCATAGTCACTTTTATATTGATGTAAATAAGTAATAAAGTGTTGCTTCCACTGTTGTAAAGACTCTAATCGTGATGGCTTGTCAAGAGCATCCCCGCGTAAGCGCTTTAAGGTAGTATTAACAGAGCAAGAGGCTAATAATTGCAGGCTCTCTTGTTTATCCCCCCCCTGCAATCCAATGAGGACTTCACCGGTTTTCCAGTGTCCTAAAGGATAACGCCTACCACACTCTTTTCCGCGAGTAGGGATTAGAAACACATCAACGCTCCCGCTGATAATTTCATAATGGCAATCAGTCGCAAGTAAATCAAACTCGCGAGGAAAAGAATCTTGCTTATCTGAAGTACCAGTCATTATTAGGCCTCACTCGCTAATAAACGACAATAAGCCCCTTGAAGAGCCACCAACTCTTCATGCGTACCACGCTCAACGACGTTGCCTCCTTCCAGTAGAATGATTTCATCTGCGTCACGTATCGTACTTAAACGATGAGAAATGATTAGCAAGGTACAACCCAAACGTCGTAAATGCGTGTCAATAACTTGTTCCATTTGTGCATCAAGCGCAGAAGTTGCTTCATCCAGGATAAGGATACTCGGCTTTTGGAGCAACGCCCGGGCAATTTCCAAACGTTGGCGTTGTCCACCACTAAAGTTGGTGCCGCCTTCGTTAATCATGCTTTCGTAACCATTTTCTCGTTCACCAGTAATCACGTCATGCATTAAGACTGCTTTACAAGCATTAAGTATTTCCTCATCCGGAACCAGAGGATCCCATAGGGTTAAATTGTCCTTAAGCGTTGCATGAAATAAATTGATATCCTGGTCCACGCTGGCAATTGAATGTACCCTTACCTCGTTGGGGATTTGCTGCAATAATTTTCCATCAATCCAGATTTTACCTGACCAAGGTTGATAATAGCTGAGTAAGAGTTTACCAATAGTTGATTTACCACTTCCTGAACTTCCTACCAAAGCAACTCGTTTACCTGGTTTAATTTCCAGGGAAAATTTGGTTAATAAGGGCTCTGCGAGAGGGCTATAGCCAAATGTAACGTCTTCAAAAACCACGTGTCCTATCAGCTTATCAATCCTGGCGGGGGTTTTGGTGGTCTCCTGATAACGCTCTGCCAATTTATGCGAGGTAATATCTTCTATCGTTAATAAATCGGCTGTAGTTTCCTGAATCTTTCCGGCCAGCATCACCAACATTTTGATTGGATAGATAAATCCCCTGTATAACAGTTGAAACCCGACCACTGCTCCAATAGTCATCTCTCCCTCGATTGTTAACCAGGCACCCAACCCCAGGATGAGTGTATTGGTTAATAATTCCAACACGATTGGAATTACCGAAATACAATCTCTCGTCCATCCCAACTGTTGCTCAGCTAATAAATAATTAGCGTGCATACCGCTAAATTTACGGAAGAAATCACCCTCTGCACCAGATGCCTTATAAGTTTCCATCATTTGCAAACCACTAATCGCAGTACTCATTAGATTATTTAACGCTTTGGTCTGCCGTTTGCTTTCACTGGCTCGTCGTTGTGCAACAAGAATGAGAATTAACACGTTAATTAAAGTCGAGAATATGACTAACAACGTTAAAGGTACACTTAACAAGAACAAAATGGCCAGATAAATGAAAGCCAGTAATATATTAACCATATTCGTGCCAAATTGTTGCGAAACTAAATTGGCAACAGTATCGCTAGCCTGCAAACGATTAAGGATATCCCCCAGATAGCGCTGATTAAAAAAAGACATGGGTAAGCGAAGTAAATGCCAGAAAAAGAAAGAACCATTCATTAGAGCCATTTTAGTCTCTAACCGACTCAACATAATTCGTTGATACCAGGTTAATAACGCATTAAAACAAGCCGCAATTACTAAACTGATTAAAACAGGCCTTTGCCAATTCGTCATATCCTGAATGAGAACCTCATCAATAAAGATCTTATTCAGCCCTGCGATAGCAATCCCCGGGATTGCCAATGCTAATGTGGCAAGTACAATGAAAATGACAGCTGCTGTGGAGCTTCGAAGCCGGCTCAATAAACTGGGTAACGCTTTGGGTCTATGGCCAGATTTAACAAATTGGGGACTTGGTGTTAACTCAAGGATAATACCTGTAAAACCTTCGTCAAATTCACCCCATGTTAAAACCCGGGCTCCGTAGGCCGGATCATTAATATAGACATGATGTTTACTTGCGCCTTCCAGAACCACAAAATGGTTAAACTCCCAATGAATAATGGCTGGTAAATGAGATTGTACGATCTCTTCAGGTTCAATACTGTAAGCATTCACCTCCATCCCATGTTTTTCTGCTGCGCGAAAAATATTATCGGCTCTACTGCCATCACGAGAAACACCACAATCATTACGTAAGACATCAAGAGGAATCCATCGGCCGTAATAAGCCAGAATAATTGCCAAAGCGACTGCACCACATTCAACAGACTCCATCTGCAAAATATTGGGTGTCTTGTTTATACGATAAAACAATTTAGTCATTATCATAATTCATTAGTCTATCCCTAAAAATTGTTTAATCGCCGGTATAAGCAAACTAATAGGAGGCTGCTTTTTAGTAATAATATCTGCTGTACATAAAGTACCGTTAGTCACAATCATATTAGGCCCCTTCGAGGTAGTCCATTTGTAATGACTTGGTGTATCTGCTTTGGTTAAATTAATCCGCACATACAACTGAGGCCCATACTTTGTAAAATCTTCCACTAATTTTTCATTCGACAAAACAGCCATCATGCTACTCTGACTACTGGGGAAATTCGCTACATCCTCGACAACACCTACAATACTACCGTATTCCTGTTTCGTTACTGTACTAGGCACTACCTGGGCTGGCATTCCAGGCAGAATAACCTTACCCATCCCCGCAGGCACATAAATCACTGCATCTACCGTTTCAGCGTAGGGTTCAATGTCCATAATTTTGACCCCACTTTGTACAATTTCCCCTGGTTTGCCAATGATGTTAATGATCTCTCCATCGACAGGGCTTAGGATAATACTCCCTACTTTAAGCTTTTTCTGAATAAGGGCTAAGTCCAGTTGCACCTGTAAAATACGATTACTGATTTCCACTAATCGTTGTTGATTGGCTTCCGTACGGCGCTTAAATTCGATAATGTTCTCCAACATCTTTTTTCTAATTTCATCACGTTGTTGTAATTCTTTGAAATAATTACTTTTTAGTTCGGCTAACTCTTGGCGAGAAACCACTTTATCAACTAATTTCTCTTGCTCATCGAGTGATTTTTTCAAATATTGCACATGAAGATTGGCATTTTCCAAATCTTTAGCCCAATTTTGTTGGAGTACAATATTATTCTGTTGTTCGAGTTTAAAATCTTTTTGGATAAACTGGTGTAAATTGCCGCGCTGTTTTTGCAGTGAGTCCAGCATCTGTTGTTTATGTTCCAGTTCTAAAGCAAGCAAGGGTAGTTTAATAGTGGCCAATTGCTGGCCTTTCTTGACCAGATCACCAATTTTCACATTAACAGTTAGCAAACGACCTGAATCTTCCGCTATAACATCATATATTTTTTGCCCGCCGCTAATCAGAATTCCGTTACCAGAAATCCGTGTATCAATAGTACCCCATAGAGACCAAGCCAGAATCATTGTCAAAAGAAGAACCAGGGCTGTTAATATGAGCCAATTTAAAGGAGGAACAATACGAAAAAGATTATCTAATTTTTCCGGACTGTTTAATCGGTGCAGACTTTTTTCACGAAACAATTTTGCCATAAATCATGCCGATCGATTAGCCTATGTTTTCAGTATATAGCTGATATTGCAGGATTTCGAATTCAAGAAATAAAAGTAGCCGTTGCCGTTTCATCAATTTTTAGAACTAGGGGCAACGGCAGGATTTTGGTTGGCACCGGGCTTCACATTTATTCCAGGCTTGCTACCTCCAGAGATATTTTTTAAATCTTCGGAAGAAAGTTTTTTGTTTCTTAGCCTGGCCCCTTCTTTTTTCACTTTTTTAGACATCTGAATCACCATTTAATTAACCCTATTGGTTGATTATAGTTCATCGATAAAAAAAGATAGCCTTCCCGCTAATCAGGCAAAGAGATAACGACAAATAGCCACACTTGCAATAATACCTGCGAGATCAGCCAATAAACCGGCCGGAATTGCATGTCTTGTCCGTTTTATACCGATTGCACCAAAATAAACAGCAATGACATAAAAGGTTGTCTCCGTACTTCCCATCATTGTTGCTGCGGTCTTGCCAATCAGCGAATTCCCTCCATGTTCATGGATTAATTCAGCCATTATTCCCGTTGAAGCACTACCGGAAAAAGGTCTAATGAGGGCTAAAGGCAGTAACTCGGTTGGCATACCAATAGCAGACAGTGCTGGCGCAAGCAAACTGCCAAGTAGTTCAAAAAAACCTGAAGCACGCAACATGCCTATGGCAACTATCATCGCAACAAGGTAAGGAATAATGCTTACACTGGTATCAAAGCCCTGTTTAGCGCCCGTTACAAAAGCATCAAAAACATTAATTTTTTTCAGAGCCCCGTACAAAGGTATCCCTACAACAAAAGCAAGGAAGATCCAGTTAGAAAATTGATTGGCAAAGTTATTCATTGATGCTACTCATGTCTTTAATTCGGTAACCAGGTAATTTAGCGAGTTTTTTAACCGCGATAATCGCAACTAACGTTGAAATAGACGTTGCAACCAATGAGCTAAAAATAACACTACTGGGATGCGTACTACCATTTGCGGCAAGAAAAGCAATTGCAGTAGCCGGAATCAGTTGCACACTGGAGGTATTAATTGCCAGAAAAGTACACATAGCGTCACTCGCTTCTTGCGCTTGTTCATTCAAGCGCTGCAACTCTTTCATAGCCTGCAAACCAAAAGGTGTGGCAGCATTGGCAAGCCCTAACATATTAGCCGATATATTGAGTACCATGGCTCCCATGGCAGGATGATCAACTGGGACATCAGGAAACAAACGACGCATCACCGGCCGCAGTAATCGAGCAAAACGATTAACCAAGCCAGATTCTGAAGCAATGGCCATAATACCCAGCCATAGCGCCATGATACCCGTTAACCCCAGGGCGATCTCAAAACCAAGCTTTGCAGAATCTGTCACTGCATGGACAACTTGTTCGATACGCCCCTGGATTACTCCGACAACAACGGAAAGCAGGATCATCCCCAACCATATTGCATTAAGCATTCTTGTACCTCAACAACGTCATAGGTTAAAATATATACTCCACACGAATGAGGAAAGTTATGAATAGGTTTTACCAGTATCTAAAAATAACAAAACAGCTTGTTTGGATTGGTTGTCTGGGTCTTTTATCATTCAATACCAATGCTGCTATTCACCCCAAACAACAACAGGCTATTGAAACAATAAATGAACTATACCACAGCCTGAATCAGATGCAGAAATCGGATATGACACACAGGCTTGATACCATTAGCGCCCAATTTTTAGGCAAGCCTTACGTCCTTGGCGCTCTCGGTGAAGGAAGCCATGCCCGCTTTGATCAAGAGCCTCGTTATCGAACAGATGCCTTTGACTGTGAAACTTATGTAACGACAGTACTGGCCTTGGCACTGGCTAAAGATACTACAGGATTTAAGCAGTGCCTAAGCAAACTGCGTTACCACAATGGACAGGTTAGCTACGTCACCCGTAATCATTTTACCGAGCTGGATTGGAACCTAAACAATCAGCGTCAGGGTTTTGTCAAAGATATCACTGAATCCTTTCAAGATAAAAGCAAAGCGCCTGTTGCCAAAATAGCCACCGCTTTGATTGATAAACCGTCCTGGTACCAACATTTCACCCTGGCAACTATCCGCTTGCAATCACCGGATAAAGCAGAGCAGACAAAGCGCTTAGCCGAACTCAAAACCAGAGGAAGCAAATTGCCAAAAACCAACGCGCAACTGCCATACATACCCCTAACTAGCTTGTTTAACGCAAAAGGTGAGCCCAATCAATATCTGTTTGCTCAAATACCTGATGGAGCCATTGTTGAAATCGTAAGACCGAATTGGAATCTGCGCGAACAAATTGGCACCAATTTAAATGTCTCCCACTTAGGCTTTGTATTTTGGAAAAACGGTGTTGCTACCTTCCGACAAGCGTCTTCAATCTACAATAAGGTTGTCGATGTTCCCTTAATTGACTATCTCAAAGAAGCCTATGAGAACAGCCCGACAATCAAAGGTATCAATGTACAAATCGTTGTACCGAAAAGCCCTCTGACTGATAGCTGTGGTGTCTCCGCATAACAAAGACCGGTCTCAACCTTGCTGGTGAAAAACCAGCAAGGTTTTCAATTTAAATAATACAATAGCTGCCAATAGCAATGGTTCGGTTATAAGGTAACTTATAAAATTCGATATTCAGGTTTGCAGAATAGTTCCGCATTAGAAAAGCAAACAACTTTTCCTGCCAAAAAAACATGAGTGTCTTTTTTTCCCGCGAAGCCACAACATTCGGTACCTCAACAAGGTAAGTGGCTGCATCAATATTCAGTTCAAATGGCAGTAAGCCCTTTTTCTCATTCGCTCTGGTCAACGCTTGCGGAACAGAGATATTGTCCATGAACCCATAATGCAAGGTCAACTGACAAATTTTCTCATCCAGCCGCGCTACTTCAAAGCGTTGGCTGTAATGCACATGCGGTTTATTTTCTACCGTGTAATTTACAATCAATATATTTTCCGGGACAGCAAGGCTTAATTTAAGGAAATGGAGAAAGCTACCTCCACTGCGATCATAGATATCGGTAATGAAGATCGCTGTCAATCCTGATAATTGCTTAAGGGATTTATAATGTAACTGTTTGACAATTTTGGAAATATCTTCTTTCTGCATATAAAAATTATGAATTAAAAATTGCAATCCCAAGTTCCAGGTATACATGATGAAAGCAACAACCAAGGCAAAACAAACAGGCACCCAACCCCCTGTTAAAAATTTATGAGCATTAGCACCCAGGAAAGTCAAATCAATAAACAGGAAAGGGGTAAACACGAGAATGATGCGAAGTAAAGACCAATGCCAGACATGGCTTGCTGCATAAGCTACCATGGTTGTCACCAGCAACATATCCAGGTTAACGGCAATACCATAAGCATGGGTCATCCCGCTTGAATTTTTAAACGTAAAAATAAGCAATAACGTACCGACTAATAAGACAAAATTCATTTGTGGAATATAAATTTGTCCCATATGTTCTTTTGAGGTTTGCACAATCGGCAGACGTGGGTATAAACCTAATAAAACAGCCTGTTTGGTTAAGGAAAAGGTGGCTGAAATCACCGCCTGTGAAGCAATTACCGTAGCAATAGTCGCTATGAGGATGAGAGGAATGCTGAACCAATCAGGAGAGAGCATATAAAAGGGGTTTTCGATGGCTTCCGGATGTTCAAGTAAATGCGCGCCTTGTCCGAAGTAATTCAATAGAAGGCCGGGTAAAGCAATACTGAACCAACTATAACGAATGGGATTTTTGCCAAAATGACCGATATCAGCATAGAGGGCTTCCCCGCCTGTCATTACCAGGAAAACGCCTCCAAGCAAGAAATACCCTCTGAAACCATTTGTATGTAAAAAATCATACGCATAATAAGGGTTGATAGCTTCCAACACGACAGGATTATCAGCAATATGTACCGCCCCCAAGATACCAATGGTAACAAACCAAATCAGGATCATGGGTCCAAAAGCAGCCCCAATTTTTCCAGTGCCTTTCGATTGCATAATAAAAAGCAAAATCAGGATGGTACAGGATAAGGGAATAATAAAGTCATCAAACTGAGGCGCGATGACTTTAAGACCTTCTATGGCACTGGTCACTGAAATCGCCGGTGTTAACATCCCGTCGCCTAATAGAAGGCCGGCACCAAAGATAGCCAGAAGATAAAAAAGAGACTCATGAGTCGTCTTTTTTTGCTTAAGCAGTGCTAATAATGCCAGAACGCCGCCTTCCCCTTCATTATCTGCGCGAAAAACGATGACTAAATACTTGATGGAAATAACAAGAATCAATGACCAGAAAATTAACGATAGAACACCTAGCACCTCTACCAAATTGATTGGCAAACCACTTAAGGTTTCGCGCATGGCATACAGAGGACTGGTACCAATATCCCCAAAAACAACCCCTAAAGCACCGAGGGCTAAAGGAAAAGAAACTTTTTTCTCAGATATCATAGTTAAGGGTATTGTGAATAGCGTTATCTAAACCACTATAACCAATCAGAATAGGATTGCGTAGTATTTATAAAACTATTTTTAACTTAACAACTTATTCCAGCAACTGTTGATTGCGAAATAGAGATGGATGCTTAATAATGGAAAAATTCTTCTATTAAAGGAGCGGGAATGTCACACAAGAGCTCTCTTGGGCGCTTGGCCTTTGTTAGTTTATTGACTTTTGCTTTGAGTGGCTGCTTCCGCCCACCCTATAACAATTTCAAACCCTATAATCGTACCTATATCCCGGCCAGCCAGGGTGCTTTGGCTGGAACCGTTGCTGTTGCCGCAGCAACCGGACCTGTAGGGGTAGGAACAGCAGCTGGAGCCGCGGTAGGTGCTCTCATAGGGCTTAATAAAGAGAGCCGACGAGCTGTTATTAATGAATTAAAAAAATTTGATATCCAATTTGTTGAATATGGCGACACACTCACACTCATAGTGCCTACCGATCGCTATTTTATTTTTAACAGTGCACGCTTCAATGAACTCTGTTATCCAGGCTTATACAGCATCATCAAGCTGATCAAAATGTATCCTCCACACTGCCCCGTTTATGTTGCAGGTTTTTCTGATAATGTGGGTTCGCGTGACTATAAAAGAAAAATGTCACAAGCTCGTGCCGAAACCATGTTGACCTTTTTATGGGCTAATGATATTCCTTCACAACGGTTGATTGCAGAGGGTTATGGTGATAAAAACCCGGTGGCGGACAATCAGCTTGTTCATGGCAGTGCTCAAAATCGCCGCCTGGAAATACAGTGGTTTAACAATTGTTCGGTTGCGCAGGCTCAACCTGCTCCTTTTAGAGGCGTTTTCAAGTAGTTTTACTACCATACGCGCCCAGTAACTGGTAGGTGTATTGATGAAATCCAGATTTATTGGTGGGATCCTTCTTATTGTCGGCACGTCGATTGGTGGCGGGATGCTTGCCTTGCCTGTAGCGAATGCAGCAACCGGCTTTTGGCAATCCTCTCTTTTTTTATTGCTATGCTGGGCAATCATGACTCTCGGCGCGTTATTTATTCTGGAAGCCAACCTTTATTTACCGCCCGGTAAGCATATGGTTTCTATGGCGGCAGCAACACTTGGTGTGCCAGGTTTATTCCTGGCCTGGTTGAGTTATCTTTTTCTTCTCTATACCCTTTTGGCCGCTTACATTTCCGGGGGTGCCGACGTCTTTGGTAATTTATTTGGCAAACTCGGCATTCCTATTGACGAATGGCAAGCCAGCCTTGTGTTTACTGTCCTTTTTGGTCTGGTGGTTTACGGTGGCATTCGCCGCGTGGATCTACTAAATCGCGGTTTAATGTTTGGTAAATTAGCAGTCTATCTTCTTCTCGTAGTATTGATCGCCCCCCATGTTAATTTTACCCACTTTCAGGGAGGACATTACCAATACATCACCGGCACAGTGATGATTTTGATCACCTCATTCGGCTTTGCAATCATTGTACCTAATTTACGTGACTACTTTAATGACGATGTCAAGGCTCTCAAACAAGTCGTATTAATTGGCTCACTGATCCCTCTTTTATGCTATTTAGCCTGGGATGCCGTCATCATGGGTAGCCTCTCTTCCCATGGGGAACAGGGTTTAATCGCTTTGATGCATGATGACCATACCACAAGCGCGCTGGCAGCGACCCTATCTAACACCGTGCAAAATAACGTGATTAGCTCTTTGTTTAATTTCTTTACTTCCATCTGTATGCTAACTGCTTTTCTTGGTGTTTCACTTTGTCTCATTAGTTTCCTGGCAGACGGCTTAAAGATGACACAGAAGGGTAGGCAGGGTTTTGGTTTGTTTCTGCTAACTTTCGTTCCACCCCTGCTCATTGTGATTTATTATCCTGGTGCCTATATCCACGCTCTAAGCTATGCTGGTATTTTTTGCGTGATCTTATTGCTTCTTCTGCCAGCATTGATGACGTTGTATGGCAGAAAAAAATTTTCAAGCCGCTATCATGTTCCTGGCGGTAAAATAGCCCAATGGTTAGTTATCATTTCGTCGGTAGTATTACTTATTAATGCAATTTGGCAGTTAGTAGGTTAATCTAGTTAATTCATGTCAGTAAACTAAAATACCATTGACTGCAACAGGTATTTTAATTTATCATATTGGTTTAATTTTATACAAACGGATGTTACAGTGCCTGACTCGAAATTCATTGGTGGCATGTTGCTCATTGTTGGCACCTCCATTGGCGGAGGAATGCTCGCTCTCCCCGTATCAACGGCAGAGGTTGGCTTTACCAATTCAATTTTTTTCTTGATTATGTGCTGGCTGGTTATGACCGTAGGCGCCTTACTTATTCTAGAAGTGAACTTACGTTTACCGGCCGGTTCTAATATGGTATCGATGGCAAAGTTCACCCTTGGAAAACCGGGACAAATTATTGCCTGGATCACCTATCTTTTTCTTCTCTACACATTGCTAGCCGCCTATATTTCCGGCGGTAGTGACGTTTTTAATGGTTTACTGCAAAAAGCCCATATTCCTCTCCCAAGCTGGTTAACCTCACTCTTGTTTACTTTGCTATTTAGTTTCGTTGTGTATGCTGGTATTCGAGCCGTTGACTACGTAAATCGCGGCCTTATGTTCGGTAAACTTGGTGTTTATTTGCTGCTGGTTATTATTATCAGTCCGCATGTGGATCTGAGCAGCTTGCGTGGTGGCTCTATTAAAGCCATTACAGGTAGCCTGATGATTTTAATCACCTCGTTTGGCTTTGCTTCGATCGTACCGAGTTTGCGTGAATATTTTAATGACGATGTTCATGCGTTGCGTAAGGTTATTCTTCTTGGTTCGCTGGTTCCCTTGACTTGCTATATTCTTTGGGATGCAGTAATCATGGGTGTCGTAGAGCGAGAAGGCAGTGATGGTTTACTGGCCCTTATGACGAATGACCATGCTACTAGCGGCCTGACCAATGCATTGAGCAATGCCGTGCAAAGTGAATGGATTACTGGCTTTTTTGGCTTTTTTACTTCGATTTGTATGATAACTGCTTTCTTAGGGGTATCCATTGGCTTATTTGATTTTTTAGCTGATGGCCTGACACTGAAGAAAACCGGATTACAGGGTAAATGGACTTTAATACTAACCTTTCTCCCGCCGTTGGCAGTTGTATTAATTAATCCTGGCATTTACCTGCATGCTCTAAGCTATGCAGGAATTTGCTGTGTCATTCTCTTATTGCTTTTACCTGCGTTGATGACTTGGCGCGCCAGATCAGTTGATCCTCGCGGAGGGATTCAACTCGTTCCTGGTGGTAATTTAAGTTTAGGGTTAGTTACTTTAATAGCCGTGTTTCTGCTTACTCTCGCAATTTAGTTTAGTCGCGGGCAATCTGCCCGACAAATTGCAATTCCACTAAAGCGCCTACTTATTTCATCCAGACTACAAATCTCAGACATTAGAAAAGGTGATGTCTGGGTTCTGTTCTTGAAGGCGCTCGGCCATTTCCTTGGCCAGCTCATGATTGAACAATTCCTCAAACGCGAGGAAATCTAGCCAATAGGTCTGTAATACCAATAAGCCCTTGTACCCCATCTCTAAATTGTTTGCTAATAATCGTTCAGCCACTTGTACAAACTGATGATCATAATGTTGGGTAATTGGTTTTATAGGTACTGACAAATTAGCTAACATTTTCTCAAACGCTTTATTAAAATAGTGAGTAACTAACTTAGGTACCGGCAAATTGCCATCAAAAATACGATGATCAGCGCTGATAGATACTGGAAGAATATCCTGTGGTTCAAACTCTTGAGTCTCTTTATTCCATACAGGCTTACGTTCGACTTCTAACAGGGTAATTTTCATCGCTTCGGATGAGCGCAAAGGTGATTTAGTTCGGGCATAACCGCAAAAACCGATATTACTTAAAGAGACAACGGAGTTTCCAGGCATGGGATAAGCGTAAAAATCATTTGCAAATTCATATAATCCTTTATTAACAATAGCCTTTAGATGAGGATATTCTTGCTCAAGCTGTTCCCGCCTCTTATAACAGTAAACCATCACTCTGACAATATTCCTTACTCTAACCGCTAACTCTTGTACAGTTGTTTGGTGGCAGTTCTCAAAAACAATAGTCCCAATGTGATCGCCGCATTCTGGTAATTTTACAATTAAACCAACATAGGCTTCCTTACTCTGATACATTTTCTGATGGCTTAGAAAAGAGCGGAAAGAATCATGCTCACTTATCCCCATGCTTATAGCGTGCATCATAAGCGTAGTGATGGTTTCTGGGGGAAATTTTTTATTAAAAAAATCAATGCAACTTACATTGAGATTAAATTCACCTACCATAGTCGGATCACTGGGATTATCCCATTGAGTCATGAATACTTTGCGAATAGGCGTCATTTCAATTTCATGGTTGAGTTCAGCATACCGCTGGATACGTGGAAAGAGCTCATGCGCAACTTTCATGAAAAAGTACCAATTTTCACTTGGCTCAAGCCCTATTTTCTTTATCTGCTCAGTATGTTTCTTATCCAGCTCTTGCAGAAATTCAATTGCACCGTCAACACCCTGTAATGCTACTACCGAAGCCACATATTTATATTGTAAAAAAATATTGCTCAGTAACTGGTTTTCCAGATATTCAAGCTTACTGCGCATAAGATCGTGCTCAGGTAGCCCAATATCACGATATAAATCGGCCTCACATACATGTCGATGTTCATCATCAATAATCGTTGTAAATACTTTTTCAGCAATTCCCTGTCGCTGCAGGCTCTTGAAAATTTCTTCAATCCACCCTTCTCCAATTAAATTTAATAAAACTACCGCAATCTTGGGACAATCTTCATTACGAATAAAATTACATAGGTGTTCAATATTTTCGTTGTATGCAGGGGGTAAAGCATGTGGTGCGCACAATAAATAAACAATTTTGGTAAATACCATGCCATGGAAAATTTCATCCAGCAATTGAATTCTCATACGCTTTTGATCTGCGGGAGAGGACATCTTGGATTCAAATTTTAATGGCACCTGGATTGCTAAAACTTCTAATTGAGCCAATAAAGAGAACGTATAGATATAAAACAATTTATCATGCTTTAACTCGAAAGGAAGGCCATCCTTAAATAACTCGTCCATCCGGTTTTTAATCAATTCCTTTTCTTCGCTGGAAATACGGTTCCAACCCTCTAAAATCCATTGTTCAGAGCCCCAGGAAGGTCTCAATAGTTCGCTAAGTTCGTTCACGTATCATCCAGCATCTAAATCGTAGTGCCTGAATCATACCCACAGCAAGCAGACAGCGTCAACCATCACTCTCGCTGCCGGTGAACTGGCAATTACACAATTATTATAAAATTGACGCGACAGGATCTGGTTATTTATGCGATATTAAGTAATACTTCGCTGTAATAAATCAGTACTCTTCCTATGATTAAAATCAAACCTTTCCTGAAATGGGCTGGCAGCAAATTTCGCTGTATTGAAACTATTTTAAATTCTTTACCTGCCGCGGAACGCCTCATCGAACCATTTACTGGCTCCGGCGCAATTTTTGTTAACTCCCACTACAAAAATTATCTTTTAGCAGAAGAAAATCCAGATTTAATTGCCTTGTTTACCTGCTTGCAAAAGGAAGGCGACGTATTTATTGATTATTGTGCCCGTTTTTTTGTATGTGAAAATAATTGCGCATCTAAATACTATCAATTACGTGAGGAATTTAATCAAAGTACTGATACACGATTGAGGGCGGCTTTATTTCTCTATTTGAACCGTCATGGCTACAACGGCCTATGTCGTTATAACCGCAGGGGCTTATATAATGTTCCTTTTGGTCGCTACAGTAAACCTTATTTTCCGCGCTTGGAAATGATGCACTTCCAGCAAAAAAGTCATTCAGCACAATTCGTTCAAGGTGATTTTCGTCAAACCTTTGCTCAAGCGCGAGCAGGTGACCTGATTTATTGTGATCCACCTTATGTACCTCTTTCAGCGAGCGCCAATTTTGCTTCTTATACGAATAAAAAATTTAATGAAGCGGATCAAATTGACCTGGCCCAGCTTGCTAGGGAAAGCGCCAATCGGGGTATCACTGTCGTTATTTCCAATCACGACACACCGTTTACCCGCCATCATTATCGTAACAGTCAAATGATATCCTTCCCTGTCAAGCGCTTTATCAGCTGCCAGGGTAACAAGCGTCATGCTGCTCAGGAACTTGTAGCCGTATTTAGTCAACAATAAATTATTTATACCACTCTGAGTTAGCTTTCAGGCGAAGTCTTGTTGACTACAGCAAGTCCTTACATAAGGACTTGCCAGAGCCTAGTGAACAGTAGAACGAACATCTTTCATAAAGAAAGCAAGAATAGTCACAAGAAGAAGGGAAAGGGGTAAGATTGATAAGGCAAGCTGATAATCCAAAACAGTATAAATGTGTTCCCCATTTACAATCCGACTATCACCAAAAGTATCAAGCAATTTACCAACTAAGGGCTGAAATACTACTCCACCCAGAGTAACAATCATGTTAACAGCGGCAAAGACAGTGCCTGATAACTTAGCACCACTATTTTCTTTTCCCATGATAAAAACAATAATTTCAGTCGCGCTGAATACCCCATAGAAAAACAACAAAATATTTAACCAGATATAGGATAAGCCAGGGTAATAAAGCACAAAACTAATACAAACCAGGGCCATTATTGCACCAACGACCAAGGGCAATACTCGGCGACCAGTTCTGTCGGAAAAATAGCCGGCTAGAGGAGCCCCTACTGCCCAACCAAGAAACATGGCAGAAATAGTTCTTGCAGCCTCAATTTTAGTCAAATGATGTGCTTGCTCCAGATAAGTTTTTCCCCATAACTCACCGAATACTGATAAAGAGGTATAAAGACAAGCACCGACGAACCCAATTAACCACACCTGCGGGGAAGATAAGACATGCCATACATTTCCAAAAAATTCTGGCCATGCATAGCGATGGGTGGTATGCCCTTCGGGACCGTCTCGTACAACAAAAAAGATGATGACAGTAAGCACGGCACCAATGGTGACCATAAGGGATAGGACATGATACCATCCCAACGCCAAAGCCATATCAGTAATTTTCATTTCGCCATATACCAAGCCCAACATACCTAATGTAGTAATTAAGCCGGCAACCAATGAAAAATAACGACGCGGCAACCAGTGCATTGCAAGCGATAAAACGCCGACAAAAGCAAAGGAAGACCCGAAGCCCACTAAGAAACGCCCGCTTCCTGCGATGAGCATTGATGAGGTATCTGTAAACATCCACGACCCAAGTGCACAACAGAGACAGGCAAAAGTTAATAATCGTCGTGGACCAAAACGATCCATCAACATTCCCACCGGCAATTGCATAGGGGAATAGGCAAAATAATAAAATGCTGATAATTGCCCGAATGTGGTTGCGGAGATGTGTCCAAAAGCAGCACTTAGCTCACTTTGCAAGGCTCCGGGTATGATTCGTAAAACGAATTCATAGCAGTAGAAAAAAGCCCCTACTGCACAGATTAAACTACCAAGCAGGGCTTGGTGTCGAGTGATAGGTTTAGTTATCTGCATTAGCATAAGTTTCCTTCAAAAAGAAGGTTAAAATGGCAGCAATGATTATGCCGATTGGAATAATTGATAAAGCAAATTGATAATCATCTGCTGTATACAACTGTTGTAATTTATCCACAGACACTTCTTGCAAAGGCAGACTGGTCATATGAGTAGATAAACTAAAATCCAGTAAACGCCCGACTAAAGGTTGCAAAAACATCGCCCCCAACATCACAATCATGTTAGTCATGGCCATTGCTGTCCCAGCCGCCTCATTAGGACTTAACTCTCGTCCTACGGCAAAAACGATACACTGTGCGCTATACAACAGGCCGAGAAGAAACATTAAAGCGCCAATATGCGATTCTGTCAGGCCTGGCATATACAGAACTATCATCATCACAATGCCTGCGCCTGCCGCACCAAATAACATAGGTGGTTTACGACGCTTTAATTTATCCGATAAATAGCCCATTAAAGGTGCGCCGATCGTAAATCCTAAAAATAATAGTGAGTTGGCAAAATCTGCACCTGCTTGCGACAAACCATGCGCATGCTTCAAATAAGGAATTCCCCACAACTCAGCAAAAACCGTTGTTGGCAAATACACTAAACAGCCGAACATCCCGTTAATCCATATTTGCCTATTTTTAGCAATAATTCCTAAATCGATCATGCTCTTTTTAAAATTCTCTACTGTACCGCTGCGCCGTTGATGGCTTTTCTTATCTCGGATACCAAACCATAAAATAATGGCTAAACCAATACCAAAATAAGCGGTTAAATTGACTGTCTCACGCCAGCCTACGTTTATGACCAGAGTACCCAGCAAATTATCGCCGATCATTGCTCCGATCGTACCCAGAGCAGCAGCCAAACCTGAAACCATTGCCAGCTTATTTTCAGGCAGCCATATTGTGGCAAGTTTTAATACACCAACAAAAGCGAAAGCAGAACCAAAGCCGACCAAAAAACGTCCAGTAGCCGCTATCCAGAATACAGTGGTCCCTGCAAAGATAAATGTTCCTACAACACAGATAAGGCAAGCGATGGTTATCAAAAGCCTCGGGCCATAACGATCCAGGAGCACACCGACCGGTATCTGTAAAGGAACATAAGCATAGTAATAGAATGCCGAGAGCAAACCAAAACCGGTAGCAGACAGATTAAAGTGTTCACGTAGGGAAGGCTCCATGACACTGGGAGAAATTCGCAAAAAGTATTCATAACTGTAATAAACGGCGCCAAGACCGCAAATTAACCAGGCAGCCAACAAATATTTTTTATCATTCTTCATTCGGAAAAAGACTCCTTCATTAATTGGTTAGGCATGACGCCTCAGTAAATTAATACTTTTCAGCAAGATCAACCCGGCTGACACCACTTGCTATAGCAGCCTTTGCCACAGCAAACGCAACTCGCTCCTTCAGGCGGGGATCAATCGGTTTTGGGATGATGTAATGCGGGCCAAAATCCCAATTGACTACACCGGGATAATTGTCTTTAACAACTTGGGGAACAGGCTCTTGCGCCAATTGGCGAATCGCTTCAACCGCAGCAATTTGCATTGATTGATTGATACAGGTCGCACGAACATCTAAAGCACCGCGGAAGATGTACGGAAAGCAAAGTACATTATTAACCTGGTTAGGGAAATCGCTTCTGCCAGTTGCAATAATTAAATCGTCACGAACCTGATGGGCAATTTCCGGTCTAATTTCTGGATCTGGATTGGACAATGCAAAAATGACGGGTTTAGGTGCCATCAATTGCAGAAGCTCTGCACTCAGTAAATCAGGCTTCGCTACACCTATAAATACATCGGCATCAACCAAAGCATCAGCCAGCGTACGCCGTGAGGTAGTCCGTGCAAAAGCAAATTTATAAGGGTTTAAGTCTTCTCGCCCTGTATGGATGACGCCTTTCGTATCTAAAAGCAGCATTTTTTCTTTATCAGCCCCTAGAGCAACGAGTAAACGCATAGACGCTAAACCAGCAGCACCGGCTCCGATACACACAATATTCGCTTCAGAAAGCTTCTTTCCCTGTAAATCCAAGGCATTCAGCAAACCAGCCGCAACGACAATTGCGGTCCCATGCTGATCATCATGAAAGACAGGAATATCCAATTGTTCTATCAACGCTTGTTCGATTTCAAAACATTCAGGCGCTTTAATATCTTCCAGGTTAATACCACCAAAAGTTGGAGAAATACGTTTTGCAGTAGCAATAAAAGCTTGAGGGTTTTCTGCGGCGACTTCGATATCAAAAACATCAATATCCGCGAAACGTTTAAATAAAACCGCCTTCCCTTCCATGACTGGCTTAGCGGCTAATGCACCAACATCACCTAACCCAAGTACTGCCGTACCATTGGTCATCACGGCCACTAAATTCCCTTTGGTTGTATAACGATAGGCGTCTTCAGGGTTCTCTGCAATAGCGAGTACTGGTTTGGCTACACCTGGCGTATAGGCAAGCGACAAATCATCTTGTGAATTCGTTGGCTTGGTCACATGCACACCCAGTTTTCCCGGAGTGGGGAATTCATGGTAGTGCAGAGCACGCTGCTTCAATACATCTTTATCCAAAGTACGTCCCCTCTATTTCAAACAACCCGGCGAAAAATCATATAGAAAAATGCTAGGGATGAATAGTCATTTTGAAAAAAAAAGGCGCAATTTCATTGCGCCCAAATACTTTTTTAACTCTGCAACAACGATTACGCGCTTTTCTTTTTCTGATAACGATCGCGGAATTTCTGTACACGACCGCCAGTATCAACTAATTTTTGCTTTCCAGTATAGAATGGATGGCATTGGGCGCAAACCTCGATAGTCAGATCATGACCCAAGGTTGAACCTGTTTCAAAGGTGTGGCCACAACTGCAGGTCACATTAATCGTTTTATAATCAGGATGAATTGAGGCTTTCATAATACCACTCTCTTTGTTTAAACGAGTATCGCCACCTGAACCGTTGCCAAGCACCATACTCTCAATAAATGACGCGCAACATTACCAGAAATACTATTATAGATCAATTTTTTCCCGCTGGTAAAAGACGTCCTTCTTCAAAAAAAGTTACTTTGCCTGTTTTAATATCATGCAAGCCGGCAACAATGCCTACCTCGCCCTTGGCTAATAAGTCTTTAATAATAGGGCTTTGCTCTTGAATTTGTTTGACTACCTGCAACGCATTGTTTTTAGCAATGGCATCGACTAATTCAGCTTTATCACAATCCTGAGTACCCAGTTCTTTTTCTGTAGGGGCTACTACTGGTTTTATCTTGGCCAGAACATGGTCCAAATGCCCCAAATTAACATCATGGCAAGCACCCGCTACGGCCCCACAGGAAGTATGCCCAAGAACGACAATCAAACGTGAGCCAACAACCTTGGTAGCATATTCCATACTACCCAAAATATCTTTATTCAAAACATTGCCTGCTACGCGTAAAGTAAATAAATCAGCCAGTCCTTGATCAAAAAATAATTCCGGAACACTCCGTGAATCCATACAATTCAGCACCACAGCCCAAGGAAATTGGCCATAAGAAGCCTGCTTTGCCTGGGCAAGATAATTACGTTGACGCATATTGTTAGTCAGGAAGCGTTGATTACCTTCTTTCAAACGCAGCAAAGCCTCCTTGGGAGACATCGCTTGCTGTGTAGTAGCCGATGTTACTTTTTTTTGCATCATCAACACTTCTTCAGCAGATTTAGCTGCCCACACCCCGGTGCTCAATAGAAAAATTGCACTAGCCAGAAGCCCTGTCCTAATAGTCATTGTCACGTCCTTATTCGAATTATGGTTATCAACAGTACAAACGATAACTAGTTTACAATGAAACTGGCATTAAATACGATCATTAATCTCAACCCAAACTGGCGCATGATCAGAAGGCCGCTCTGCTTTGCGAGGCTCTTTATCAATGCCTGCTTGTATACAAAGGGCCTTTAGTGTTTCACTCAGCAGGATATGATCAATACGTAATCCCCGATTGCGCCTAAAAGCAGCAGCGCGATAATCCCACCAACTAAAGGCTCGCTCTTCCTGCGGAAAATGACGGAAACTGTCCGTTAAGCCTAAACTTAATAAAGCAGTAAACGCTTCTCGTTCCAGAGGACTGACCAATACCTGCCCCACCCATTCTAATGGATCGTGCACATCCTCATCCTCAGGGGCAATATTAAAATCACCAACAACAGCAAGCTTTGGATAAAGTAGCATTTGTTCCTTAATAAATGCCGTCACTTTTTCCAACCAGTCAAGCTTATAACGATATTTCTCTGAAGTTAACTCGGATCCATTCGGTACATAAAGATTGATAAGACGAAGTTCCCCTATCGTCGCTGCTAAAATTCGGCGTTGGGGATCAATTAAATTTGGAATATCGGTCATCACATCGTTAAGGGGATAGCGGCTGATAATCGCAACACCGTTATAGGTTTTTTGACCCGCATAAACAACCTCATAGCCGCACTCAGTAAACGCTTCTTTAGGGAAGCTTTCATCAACCAATTTAATTTCCTGCAAAGCCAAGATATCGATCGCTGATGACGCAAGCCAGGTTAAAACCTGATCTAATCGAATTTTCAGCGAATTGACATTCCAACTGGCAAGCTTAAGCACACCAATCCCCCTTATATTCGATAATCAGGGGAGCATGATCAGACCAACGTACGTCACGAGCAACACTGACCTTAGTGACACTATCCATTAAACCAGGCGTAATGACTTGATAATCAATCCGCCACCCGATGTTTTTATCCCAGGCACCGCGACTGCGGTAGGACCACCATGTATATTGTTCTTCTTCTTGATTTAATACTCGAAAAGCATCTACAAATCCTAAAGCCCCAAAAAGATTATCCATCCACGCACGTTCTTCAGGCAGAAAACCAGAGTTTTTTTGGTTACCGCGCCAGTTTTTTAAATCAATTTTTTTATGGGCGATATTGTAATCACCGCACAAAATCAGTTCACGCCCTTCATTTTTCAGGACCTTCAGATGATTGGCAAACCGCTCTAAAAAATCATATTTCACGGCTTGTCGGCCTTCTCCACTCGTTCCTGACGGTAGATAAAGGGAAATCACACTTAAACGCGGGTAATCAAATTGAATATAACGGCCTTCAGTATCACAATAATCAAAACCCAAACCCTTTATTACTTTTAAAGGTTTATGACGAGCATAGATTGCCACGCCGCTATAACCTTTTTTGTGGGCGTCATAATACTCACAAAAATAATCACGTGGGTAATAAAGTTCTTCTGGCAACAACTGTGATATTTGGGCTTTTGTTTCCTGAAGACAAACAAAATCAGCATCCTGGGTAGCTAGCCAGTCATAAAATCCATTCCGAGCTGCTGCTCGAATACCATTGGCATTAAAGCTGATTATTTTCACGTGTTAATCACCGATTAAATTAGTGACCTTACTTAGGTCTTGGTCGAATTACCCGTTTAAATTGCTGCCTTCTTTTTTAGGCTCATCGCAATCTCTCCTAAACGCTTACCCAACTGTTTTGCCAGTATAATTTCATCCTGGCTCAATGAAGTGACATTGGCCAGGCCTGAAACATGGGTAACCCCATAAGGAGTCCCACCCGTTTGTGTACTACTTAGAGTCGGTTCAGTATAAGGTAAACCTAGCAGTAACATACCGTGATGGAATAACGGTAACATCATACTGGTTAGGGTGGTTTCCTGTCCACCATGCATCGAGGTTGAGGAAGAGAAGACACAAGCTGGCTTACCCACTAAATCACCGGTGAGCCACACAGGCGTCGTGCTATCTAAAAAATATTTCAGGGGAGCCGCCATATTACCAAACCGAGTCGGACTTCCTAGAGCCAGTCCTTGGCAATGACGCAAATCATCCAGGGTTGCATAGGGTGCTCCAGTATCCGGCACAGACTTATCCACTGCCTCGCAAGTAGCCGAGACAGGCGGTACTGTTCTTAATCTGGCTTCTATTCCAGTAACGCTTTCCACACCTCGAGCAAGGTATTGGGCGAGTTGAGCTGTCGCACCAGTGCGAGAATAATAAAGCACCAGAATATAAGGTTTAATCATTTAGCAGCTCCAAAATTTTCTCCGGTGGACGAGCAATCAGCATCTGCGAACCCAAAATAACGATAGGTCTTTGCAAAAGTTGCGGGTGGTCAATAATCGCCTGAATAATGGTTTCTTCATCAGCCTCTGCCAAACGTTGCTCCTTATAGACGGCTTCATTACTACGTACTATAGCTGCCAATCCTAATTTGGCAGCAAAGCGCCGTACGAGCTCAGCAGACAACGATTGGTGCATATAATCAACAATTTTAAGGGGGACTGCCGCTTCTTGAAGCAGTTGCAAACAAGCACGCGATTTCGAGCAGCGTGGATTATGGTAGATCGTATACATGCCTCAATCCTCAATAAAAAGACTGAGTATAACAAAGATCATTTTGTCGTACATGAAGTGAATTAAAGTGATTTAATAGAAATCATGGTGAATATACATGAATCTTAATGTATAATGACTACCCCCTTTTGAAATCATGTGAGACTGGTATGTCACAGCCTTTGATCAATATTTCCCGTCAACAGGCGCTTTATTTTGCCAGTTTCCTGGTTCTTTACCAATTTCTGGTCTACATAGCTAATGATATGATTATGCCTGGCATGATTCAGGTTACTGCCTCCTTCCATGCTCCGGAATCCGCTATAGCTACCTCATTAACGGTCTATGTACTGGGCGGTGCGAGTCTGCAATTGTTTTTAGGACCGGTTTCAGACCGTTTTGGCCGCAGACCTGTCATGCTGACTGGTGCATTCATTTTCCTTCTCTTTACTCTGCTGATTGCCTGCTCCAATTCGATGGAACAATTTTTACTTGCGCGCTACTTTCAAGGCATGGGCTTATGCTTTATTGCAGTGATTGGCTATGCCACTTTACAAGAAATCTTTGCTGAAATGGATGCTATTCGTTTAATTGCCGTCCTTGCCAATGTGGCTTGTCTCGCCCCCTTGCTTGGGCCTTTGGCTGGAGCCAGCTTTATCCTGTATTTTCACTGGCGTGGTATTTTTGTCCTGATTGGCGTATTGGCACTACTTGCTCTTTGGGGAATATGGCGCTTTATGCCTGAACCTGTAGGCGCGATTAAAAACGATGGTGAAAGAATAAAACCTGCCGCTTTAACACTGCGAGGAGTTGCGACCAATTATCTGCGGTTATTGCGTAATCCATCTTTTATGCTTGGTGCAATAGCCAGTGGCTTATTGGCAATACCTTGCATAGCCTGGATTGCCCTCTCGCCAATTATTCTGGTGACTGACGCCCAATTAACAGTGGTCGAATATGCTCTCTGGCAATTACCCGTTTTCGCAGCAGAGATTCTAGGTAGTTGGTATCTGCGTAAATTAACGCACCGATGTTCAATTAAACAAATTATTCTCTTAGGTTCAACGATAGCCATTTGCGGTCTTTTGGCGGCATGTTTGCTTCCCTTTACGAGTAATGGCAGTTTCTTATATTTCATGCCTGGACTTCTTATCTACTCTTTTGGCCAGGGTGTAACTACCGCCCCCCTAATCAGGCGTACTCTTTTTGCAACACCTATCAGTAAAGGCACGGCTTATGCTTTGATAAGTATGGTAAGTATGTGTGCTCAAGCGCTAGGAGTTGAAGTAGCTAATCAGTTCTATGCGACACACAACAATAGCTACTTCGGTCTCTATTGTGCGATAGTGGGTGTACTTTACCTGATTACTTTATTGGGTGTATTTAGCTTCACTCGACAACAAGATAATGAAGCGGGATTAGCAACAACATAACAACACATTGATACTGGATCCCGTAAGAATGCTACGCATCATACGAGCTAAGGTTTGTTGAGCGATCTAACATAGAACTCACGTAAATTAGCAATAACTAGGTTGCCCATGGATTGGAAAGAAAGAATAGCCAATAAATTTTATGAAGCGGAACGTTTTATTCGTTTTGTAGCTCATCATTTTATTGATGATGATTGCACTTACCGTGCTTCAGCACTCGCTTTTGCCAGCCTGCTCGCTGTTGTTCCACTTATGTCTGTTGGCTTAGCTATCCTTTCTTCCTTTCCAGTTTTTCAAGGGCTTGCACAACCGACACAAGACTTTATTTTTGACAATTTTGTCCCCACTACCGGAAAGGTAGTACAAAATTATTTACAGCAATTCGCAACCCAGGTGTCTAAATTGTCAGTCTGGGGGGTCGTGTTTCTCTTTGTTACAGCTATCCTGGTTATGGTGACCATTGAAGGGACCATGAATAAAATTTGGCGGGTTTCCACACCAAGAAAAGGAGTAGCAGCCTTTCTCCTTTATTGGGCTATTTTATCCTTAGCACCACTCTTGCTCGGTTTAAGTTTGGTCATCAGCTCGTATGTCATTTCAATTCCACTCCTTAAAGATCATCATGCCCCTTTAATTTTGTTAAATGCAATTCCCTTTGTTATATCGCTGACTGGTTTTACCTTTTTATATGTCATCGTGCCTAATTGCACTGTTAAATTTCGTGATGGCCTCTGGGGAGGCGTTGTAGCAGCCTTATTATTTGAGTCGGCCAAACAAGGTTTTGCTTACTATCTAACGCGCTACAACACTTATCAATTACTTTACGGGGCATTTGCCACAGTACCTATCTTTTTTATCTGGGTTTACTGGGTCTGGATTATTACCCTTTTAGGTGCGGAAATCAGTTATGCTCTCGCAGTACATCACCAACGACGCACAGGAAAAGCAATCGACGGGTTTTCACATGCTCTGCTTTGGCTTCATCAACTTTGGCATGCTCAAAGAAAAGGCAAAAGTCTACCTTTGGACGCCTTGGTCAATGCCAGTACTCATCCTTTTGCAATTGATGTTGATGACATGGTAAAGCTTCTGACCGGTTTGGAATTGATTCATACGACAGCCGAAGGCTCTTTTATGCTAAGTCGCGATCTCAGTCAGCTGAGTTTATACAACCTGAGTCAGTTACTTCCCTATCGCCTGCCTACACCAACAGAGGTGGAACATATTAAATCGGTGCACACGAATCATTGGCGGGCCATTTTTAAAAAAAATGACGAGGAACTGCAGAAGTGCCTCGCCATGGATTTAAATCAACTTTTTAGTCAAAGTTGCGCAACTTAGGCATCGTTAAGAGTCAGCCTTCTCTTCTGTAGCCCGGTTTAATACTTCGTGAGCAACAACAAGGGCTTGAGAAAACTCTGCAAAAACATTTTCTGTACCGACTAAGTTGATAATGCCCGCTTTTTGCAACTTGGATTTTACCCGCGTATTTGCCCCAGTCAACATGACTCGAACTTGGCGCTTATGGAAATTAACAATAACCTCTTCTAAAGTCTGTAAACCGGTAATATCAATAAAAGGAACCCAACGTAATCTAATAATTAATAGGCGCGGCTCGGTATGAGTACTAATGAGTGCCCGTTCAAAACTCTCTGCTGCCCCAAAGAAAAAAGGTCCTTCCACAGCATAGACTAGAAGGCCAGCAGGCAGAATATGGATACCATTACTAGCGAACTCTTTTTGTAATTCCTGGTCGCTAACTTGCTGCACTTCAACACTGGCAGCCATACGTCGCAGAAAGTGGAACGTGGCTAAAATAACACCGATATTGACTGCAACCACCAAATCAACAAAAACAGTGACTCCAAAAGTCACTAATAGGATAAGCACATCCGCTCTTGGCGCTCGTTTAAGCATTTTGAAAAAATGAGGTGCCTCACTCATATTCCATGCCACAACAAATAAGATAGCTGCAAGTGCTGCCAAGGGAACATTTACTGCCAATGGTGCAAGAAACAGAATAATCAATATCAAGGTAACGACGTGCACTATACCAGCAAGAGGGCTATTCCCCCCATTACGAATGTTGGTTGCCGTACGCGCAATCGCACCTGTTGCAGCAAAACCACCAAACAAAGGGGCAGCGATGTTAGCAACACCCTGGCCTATTAACTCTTGGTTAGAGTTATGCCGAGTACCGGCCATACCATCAGCAACCACAGCAGAAAGTAGCGATTCGATAGCACCAAGCATGGCAATAGTGAAAGCCGGACCAAGCAACTCAATGAGACGATTAACCGTCACTGTCGGCCAATGCAAGGCAGGTAAACCTTGAGGGATCCCACCAAATGTACTTCCTATGGTAGCTACCCCCTTAAAATGAAAATAGGATTGCAAACCTGTTGCAACCAGCAAAGCGACCAAAGGTCCAGGGACTCGTTTCAGACCCGGTAATTTGTATGAAAAACGTACCAGTAGTAAAGACAGTATTGCCAAGGCCGTAGTAGTTGGTTGCCATTGTGGGAATACTTGCAGCAAGTGCCACAGCTTCTCATGAAAATGAGCGCCTGACACAGCTGGCAGACCAAAAAAATCCTTCCACTGGCCGACCCAAATGATAACCGCAATCCCTGCTGTAAAGCCAACAATGACTGGATCAGGGATAAATTTTATTACTGTACCAAGACGTGCCATGCCCAGAAAGAGCAATATAAAGCCTGCCATTAGCGTCGCAATTTGCAACCCATCAATACCATACCGAGCAGTAATACTGGAAAGAATAACAATAAAGGCACCTGTTGGCCCGGCGATCTGTAAGCGGCTGCCACCAAATGCGGAAACCAGAAGTCCAGCGACAATTGCTGTATAAATACCCTGTTCCGGTTTAGTGCCAGAAGCAATCGCAAAAGCCATTGCCAATGGTAAGGCCACAACACCGACAATAACGCCTGAAACAATATTGGGTAGCCAGTTTTGTCGACGCAACAACCCAGCTCGGTAAGCTTCTAATAAAGCAATCATGGGCACTCAACCTGTGATTTGAAAAATCGCCATTATAGTTCTTTTATGGTTTATTTTGCGACAAATTTCTCACAATTAAGCGTATTTTGATACATTCGATTTCGTTCCAAAATTGCTGTGAGAACAGCACGAAGAGGAACGGGGCGCAGAACCGCTATGGATATACCGGTACATGAGGTCAGAGCATCGTATCGACGAAGCACTGCGAGGCAATAGAGGTCCGAGCACTTGGCACGCGAACTCAAGAAACTCTCGATAGACTGGGGCCACAGGTAAGAGGATGAGTGGATGGCTAGAGAAAAACGAATAGTCTCAGAGAGACTCTCTAAATCCAAAGGACTCATTTTCTTTGGTATTAGCTATGAGGTAAATCGGAAGGCGCGGAAGTATCGCTCAGTGTAGCAATCATTCGCCTAATACCCAGTTCACCCGTTATTTTTCGATTTACAATTAAATTAATATTCACTAATTGAACTGCCTTGCCTTTATCGCTTTGATAGAGAACTTTTAAGGGTAACTCGATTTTCCATTGATTGCCTTTAGCCTCAAGCAATTGAGCACCTCTGGCAATCTCACTGCTCATAGTTATCTGAAGTGTTTTAATGGCTTCAATATTACCTGATTTATACATTGCAGTCTGAAACTCAACCCACCCTTTTTTGGTGAAACAGGCTTGTAATCGCTGTAATTGGGTATCAATGAGTTCCGAATTAAAATTAAACGATTGCATTGCGGCATATTCTGCCCATCTTAAAACAATTGCTTGATCAATGGGGGTAGTTCCAGCAGGTGTTTTATAATCACAATTAAGAACCTGGCTTTGTGCCGCAATGGCGGATTGAGGGGTTGGAGGATTTTGCAGCACTAGCTGGGGTAATTGCTGTGGAATAGAGGCTTGTGCTTGCTGCATTGGATTATTTGCTTGTATTTTTTGCATCGCTTCTGTCGCTTGGTTAACCCTGGCCGCACTTATGCCAGCATTGGGTGAAGCAGCTTGTATAGTGGGGTGTACAGAAGGCCGACTCGCTGTAACGATCCTTGGCCTAAAATCATTCGCGGTAATTTTCCAACCTATTGTCACATGGAGTTGCGTTACTTTATTTTTATTGTTTGCATCAGCAAGGTTTAAAGGAAGGGTGATTTTCCACTGATCGTTATCAGTAACACTAAGGCGCGCCGCCTCATACATTGGGCTGTTCATTGCCGTTTTTTGTGTACTATTTGCTGAAATGCTATCTGATTTCTGTGCGGCCGTTCTAACTTCCCCATTTTCTGCATACCACGAGTGGAATTGTTGAACCGGTGTATCTAAAAATTTATATTTAAAATCAAACGACTGGATCAAAGCCTGATTTAATCCAAATAAAATAAAGTTTTGATGCATTTGGGTGATTTCAGCAAGTGTTTTATAACCAAAATTGCTATTAGGCTCTTCTTGACCTTGAGCAATTGGCATTCGCTGTATTGCTTGGGTTCTTTGTGGCAATGGATAGGGTGGCAGTTGAGCGATATGTTCGAACTGTCTTGGCTGGGCAGTGTTCGTTGGAGCCCTTAGTCCAATACGCTGGGGGAATAAGGACATAAAAAAAGAAGCCATATTTTTTTGTACGGCATTCAAAGTCTCTGCTTTTTTCTTAGCAACGATTTGGTACATACCCCCCACAGCCTTATCCACCGACGTTGATTTTAGAGAGATCGGTGCAAACCGTGGCGTGGCAATCATCTGCATGATTCCGAGATTACCATTTATTTTTCGACCTACCGTTAAATAAATATTAAGGAAATGAGTCACTCTTTCCTCATCGCTTTGATAAACCACCTTTAGAGGTACATTCATTTTCCATAAGTAATCTTTGAATTCGATGAGTTGTGCCTGGCCATCTATCTGGCTACTCACGGCCAGGTTTTGCGTTTTAATGACATCCACATTGCCAGAGCTCTGCAATGCGCTCTTAAATTTAACCCAACCACTTTCAGTATAACAAGCTTGTAATTTTTCCAGTTGGGTATCGACGGATGCAAAATTAAAATCAAACGATTGCCTAACAGCTTGCTGAGCCCAATTGATGACAAACTCTAAAGAAATATTTGAAATTTCAACAGGGATTTTATAATCACAATCAATCGTATCTGCTTGCTGTTGTTCAGGGAATAAGGATTGCGTATTTTGCTCTTCTTGCGGTTGCGGCAAAGCAAAAGAATGGGCTTCTTGTAGTGCACCATTGTCTTGTTTTGGCGGCATCAATCCTGACTGCACGGATTGTTTTATGACAGAACCCCTACCTATCAATATTGCTGTAGAAGGATCCGGATATTGCATAGCCTGCGCTTCAATACAGATTAAGTTAACGAGTGCACCATAAAGAATATTTTTTTTCATGGAACAATTTTATTAATAAGTATCTGACCATTCTGTGATAATCACCGGTTTTCGTCTATAGACTTAAAACCATAACTAATGGCCCAGCGAAAGATTTAAAAAATAATTATTTAAATTCAAATAATTATGATTAATTATTTTTTTACTGTACTACCCGATAAATGTCACCAATTTTGACATTCTGAATAGTCTAAATTCTTATTAGAAATAAAATTTGCTTTTATTGAACCGATGGGGAAAAAATTGGAAATCCATTGAACTTCTTTCGAAACTGGCTGCCATGAGAGAAGTGCCAGGAGAAACGGCGCCCAGAACCGCAATGTACACGTTAGTACATGAAGATCCGGACACCGTATTGACGAAGCCATGCACCGGGGCAATAGCGTTTCAACCCTCCGCACAATCTGGTCACAGAGAGTAACCGCGGCTTATAAAATATAGCGAGCCAAATCCTCATCAGCCACCAATTTGCCTAAATGTTTCTCCACATAGGCAGCATCAACATGTACAGATTCACCCGCTTTATCCGTTGCTTCAAAAGACACCACTTCCAACAAACGCTCCATGACGGTATACAATCGACGAGCACCAATGTTTTCGGTGCGTTCATTGACTCGCCAGGCTACCTCCGCAATACGGCGTATACCGGTTTCATCAAAGCTTAATTGCAACCCTTCAGTCGCCATGAGTGCAGCGTATTGCTCAGTCAATGAGGCGCTAGGCTCAGTCAGAATACGAACAAAATCATCTACACTTAATGCAGCTAATTCTACTCGAATAGGTAAGCGTCCCTGTAATTCAGCAATTAAATCAGACGGTTTCGCCACATGAAAAGCGCCTGAGGCAATAAATAAAATATGATCTGACTTTACCATACCGTATTTAGTGGATACTGTGCAGCCCTCTACCAACGGTAATAAATCACGCTGCACACCCTCACGCGACACATCACCACCGCCCTGCTCTGCTCGTTTAGCAACTTTATCCAATTCATCAATAAAGACAATGCCGTGTTGCTCAACATTTTCAATAGCACGCGTTTTAATATCTTCTTCATTGATTAATTTCGCCGCTTCTTCTTCACGCAATATCTTCATTGCTTTAGCAATTGTTAATTTACGTGTTTTTGTGCGGCCTGTGCCAACCTGCTGAAACATAGCCTGTAACTGGCTGGTCATTTCTTCCATACCAGGTGGTGCCATGATTTCTACGCCAACAGGTGTTGCTGATAACTCGATTTCAATTTCATTGTCATCAAGTGCTCCTTCACGCAATTGCTTACGGAAAACCTGGCGAGTTGATGATTCATTTTCACTGGTGATTACGGCTCCCCTGGCGGGTGGCAATAAAGCATTCAAGATCCGTTCTTCCGCAGCATCCTCAGCGAGATTCTCAACTTTCTTCATGGCTGATTCGCGTTCTTGTTTGATAGCAATATCCGTCAAATCACGAAGGATAGAATCGACATCTCGTCCGACATAACCAACTTCAGTAAATTTAGTCGCCTCTACTTTAATGAAAGGCGCCTGGGCTAATTTCGCCAGGCGTCTGGCAATTTCTGTTTTACCAACACCTGTTGGCCCAATCATCAAAATATTCTTGGGCATTATTTCGTTACGTAATACAGGATCTTTGATTTGCATACGTCGCCAACGGTTACGTAGAGCAATCGCTACAGCGCGTTTTGCTTCATCCTGACCAATAATGTGCTTGTCTAATTCTTGCACTATCTCACGGGGAGTCATTATCATTGTATTATTCACTAGTCACTATCCAATTCTTCAATGGTTAAATTGTGGTTGGTGTAGATACATATATCACCAGCAATCGATAAACTTTTCCGGACAATATCAGCCGCAGACAATTTAGTATTTTCCAACAGTGCTCGAGCTGCCGCCTGGGCAAATGGGCCCCCAGAACCAATAGCAATCAATCCTTCCTCTGGCTCAATGACATCACCATTTCCAGTAATAATTAAAGAGGCTTTACTGTCTGCTACTGCTAACAATGCCTCCAAACGACGTAAGATTTTGTCTGTTCGCCAATCTTTGGCAAGCTCAACAGCAGCACGCACTAAGTGTCCTTGATGCATCTCCAATTTGCGCTCGAAACGCTCAAAAAGGGTGAACGCGTCAGCAGTCCCGCCAGCAAAACCGGCAATTACTTTATCTTTATAAAGTCGTCTGACTTTGCGGGCATTGCCTTTCATTACGGTGTTCCCCATAGTGACTTGGCCATCACCCCCGATAACCACTTTACTGCCCCGCCTGACAGACAGGACGGTTGTACCACGATATTGTTCCAAGATACATCCTCATTACAGGTCGAAAAACCTAAAATGGGGATGCAAAAAAAAAAATCAATAGAGGGTTTGAATTATTTTTCGCTTTCTTGGGGCATAACAGATGAAAATACTTCGCTGGCCGGGCAACATTTCCTGCAAAGACCTTTTAATTCAATAGCATCATGGCCTAAATGGAAATGGTTCTCCGCTGATAATTTTTGTACCAGGGCACGTAGCGTTTTATCGTACACCTCATGAACCTGATGACAATCATTACACACCATTAATACCTCAGTAGCTCGCTGCTTTTCAGGCGCATGACACAGGGTATACGATTGGATAGATTCAATTTTATGTACTACACCTGATTCAACAAAATAATCAAGTACACGATACACTGCGGGAGGCTTGGAGCTTTGCTTGCTTTGCAATAACTTATCGAGAATTTCGTAGGCTTTTAATGGCTTTTCTGCACCCCATAAAAGAAACAAAACACTCTTACGTAAAGAAGTGAATTTCAATTCAATCGCTGAACAATAGTCTAGAAAGGGGGCTGGATAACTCATGTTCTTTAGCTTCTTTAGCCCCTCAATTATAAAGTTAACTCACTATTCTAGGCCGTTCATAAAAGATACGCCATGCATTAAGGGCTCAATTTGCAAATATTCCGCGATGCTTTGGCCAATATCCGCAAAACTATCCCGACGTCCGATAAAACAACTACCTAATTTTGGGCCAAAAGCCAACACCGGGATATGTTCTCTTGTATGATCAGAGCCCGGAAATGTAGGATCACAACCATGGTCGGCAGCTATTACAACCATATCATCAGGTTCTAACTGTTCTATCAGCGCTGGTAAACGCTGATCAAATTGTTCCAGGGCATGAGCATACCCACTCACATCACGTCGATGACCATAAGAAGAGTCAAAATCAACAAAATTGGTAAAGATCAAACTACCCGCTGGCGCTGTTTTCATTGCCGCTAAAGTAGCATCAAATAAGGCTTGGTTACCATCCGCTTTAATTGTCTGCGTCAACCCCTGATGAGCAAAGATATCGGCAATTTTACCAATAGCAATGACTTCTCGCCCTGCCTTTTTTAATGCATCTAAAAGAGTCGGCGCAGGCGGCAACGTTGCATAATCACGGCGATTACCAGTACGGGAAAACCCACCAGGTCTACCAACAAAAGGTCTGGCAATAACCCGTCCTATCTGATAATCATCGACTAGTTTACGCGCAATTTCACAGACTTCATACAAACGCGCCAAACCAAAACTTTCTTCATGGGCCGCAATTTGAAACACACTATCAGCCGACGTGTAAACGATTGGTTTACCTGTCTTAATATGCTCCTCACCCAACTCATCAATAATTGTCGTGCCCGAAGCATGTTTCTGCCCCAATACACCAGGCAACCCTGCTTTTTTTATCAATTCATTAATTAGTTTCTGCGGAAAACAAGGCTGCTCTGCGGGAAAATAGCCCCACTCAAAGGTCACTGGCACACCAGCCAACTCCCAATGGCCACTTGGTGTGTCCTTGCCCAGGCTTTGCTCCACAGCATAGCCGTAATATCCCTTTGGAATAGCAAGCGTTGATAAGTCGAGTAAAGGAAGACCTGAACTGGCTACAGTTGCATGATACAAACCCAGGCTTGCTAAATTAGGGAGATGTAATGCCCCCTGACGAAGCCCGTCTTTATTAGCAAGTCCTTCACTACAAGTCTGATAAATGTGAGCAAAGGTATTGGCTCCCTCATCCCCATAACGGTGCGCATCAAGACTCGCGCCAATCCCCAAGGAATCCATTAATAAAATACAAACACGCCCCAGCATCCTTATACCTCTTTTTGTCGACAGTGGGTTTCTTTTAAACCAAATAAGACAAGCAGAGCCAGAATTAAGCCTAGCGGTAAAATCATTGCAGCATATTGGTAATCACCCAGTGAATAAACAGGAACACCATCCAGCATTTTCATCTCGCCATGATGCATCAATAAAATACTAAATAAATTCTGATAAATGATATAACCGCCTTGAGTCAATATAGAAACCACACTGACTGCCGTGGCAGTTATTAATGGAGAACTGCTTTCAGCAACCAGCGCATAACTTATTACCTGAGCAGCAGTAAAAAAGCCCAAGAGAAAAAACAACACTTTCATGACAGGCAAAGAAACAGGCACAAACAATACGACAACCATGGTTACCAACGAGGCCCATACGCCAACCTTCATTGGTAATACACGTAAACCGAGTTTATCTGAACACCAGCCAATCAATGGCCCACCAACAATTGCCCCAAGAAATAACATGGAATTAACCACGGCCGCATCTTCTTTGGTGACCCCCATTCTCTGGACCAGGTAGAGTGAACCCATCATAGCACCAAACACAGCAATGGCCATGTTCATAAGGCTAGTATAGAGCGCGGCCCTTAAAGTTTGTGGATTAAGATAAGCTTTTTTAGCCGTAACAAGCAAACTGATTTTTTGCCCCACTTTGTGGCTTAGATCCTGTGCTTTATCAATAATTGCAAACGACATGAAAACTAACATAGCCGTACCAAGCCAACCTACTTGTACCAACGCATCCCGCCAACCAATTTGGGCAACTAATTTGGTTAAGGGATACTGCGCCAACATACCACCAGTCATTGCCATGGTGACAATTACACCAGCAACCATTGCCATACGTTGGGGTGGAAACCAGCGGGAAGCCAAGCGAACTGGCCCAAGAAAACAAAATGCGCTGCCAATACCAGTAACAAAACGACAAAACAACGCCAAATAAAAGGAGTGTGCATGAGCAAGGATGAAGGTGCTTAACACACAAAGCAGCATTGCTACCAGAATAGTTTTTTTAGTTGAAAATCGATCAAGGACAATACCAGCTACAAACAGAAAGAGAACGTTTGAAAGATAATATATGCTTGATAAATAAGCCATTTTATCGGCTTGCACATGAAAATCGTACATAATATTATCAGCAATAGATGCAAACATATTGCCTTGAATAAATTCGTAAAAGAAAAACAGTGATGCACTAAAACAAACTAACCATGGTAAGAAAGTTGATGCCAATCTATCACTTCCTTTGAATTCTTCCACCATCTGCATAAAAACTCCTCAATCCAAACGTTTGCAGTAAGTCTCACGAGTCATCAAAACCGCTAGTAAAGCTGCTACAGCGGTTAGAGGGAATATCCACATCGCATATTGAAAGTCAGCTACTGTATATTGTTGTGCTGAAGCAATAGCATGGTGTTGTATTAATACACCAAATATTACTTGCCCCACACCGCCTCCGCCCATGATAAGAACTGAAGCGATACCAGTTGCCGTACCTGTATTTTTGGTTGAATTACTTTCAGCAATTAGGGGATAACTAATCACTTGAGTGCTTGTGAATAAACCCAACATGAAAAACAGGATACTTAATTGGAACTGCGATAAAGCAAGATCCATAAATAAAGGAAGTACAGCTAATAAGGTTGCTATAGCACCCATGATCATTAAGGGTTTGCGGCGTCCCTGGCTATCCGAAAGCCAGCCCACCAATGGGCATCCAAGAATACTCCCCATAAAGATGAGGCTAACAACATTCGAGGCAGCCATTTCAGATAAATGGTGCACCACTTGCAAATAGCTAGCTCCCCACAAAGCGCAAAGAACCATAATGGGTAAATTCAAAAAAGAGGTATAAAAACCAGCAAGCCAGTTTTGGCGATTAGCCAGCGCCTGCAGAAAGCCGGGAAGAATCGCTGCTTGCCCGGAAGTAGGACGCCTTGAGACGATATAAGGCTTATCTTCAACTATTTTATAAATCCACAGCAATAAAAACACGCCTACTGCACCATCAATCAACAAAGAGTTTCTCCAGCCATAGTACTCATTAAGATGAGCAAAAGGAGTATGTGCCATCATCCCGCCCAAAAAGGCCATTGTTACTAAGGAACCGATAACCAAGGCTTGACGGCGAGGTGGAAACCAATTCGAGACTAATACCACACAGGATAAAAAACAGAATGCATTTCCAATCCCTGATAGGAAATGAAAAAAACAAGCTAAAGCGAAGGAGTGCGTCAGTGCAAATCCCAACGTACCAATCACACAAATGAACATAGCACTAAGAATCACCTGGCGGGTAGAAAAACGATCCAGAATGATGCCTGCGGGTAACAGAAATAAAATATCTGCCCACAAATAAGTACTCGACATCCAGCTAAGTTGAGCAGCATTTAAGTGAAAATCATCGCGTAAGGGTTGGTTAATTACATCAAAGATATTAAGTTGAAAAAATTCGTAAAAGAAAAATAATCCTGCTGACAGGCAGACCATCCAAGCCATTAAGTCACCACGAGGCAAAACTACGCCCGAATCCACTGCGACTGAATCAGACAAGATCACTCCTTAGCAAGGGTTGCAAAATTTGCGGCGAATTGTATCAAAAATCACATTGGATTGGTATCTTTATTGAACAATTTTTTCTTGCCAGGCAATACACCGACTTCCCCAGTTTTAAAATGTCGCCGGCAAGTAGAAACATAAAGTCCATCTCCACCAATAACTACCTGCTCCCCCTCTGAAATCACTTCACCTGCTTCACTAAGACGCAAATTCATGATCGCCTTGCGACCGCAATGACAAATTGTTTTAAGCTCGATTAATTCATCTGCCCAGGCAAGTAAATACTGGCTACCCTCAAATAGCTCCCCTCTGAAATCAGTACGTAAACCATAGGCTAGAACTGGAATCTGTAATTGATCAGTAATTTCTGTTAGCTGACTAACCTGCTTACGCGTTAGAAATTGGGCTTCATCAATCAGTACACAAGCATAGTGTTGCCCTTGTTGCAGGCGAGAACTGACTTGTTCATACAAATCATCTTCATTGTAAAAAATTAAGGCTTGTTCTGCTAAACCAATCCGGGAATGAATAATGCCTTGCTGGTATCGAGTATCAATAGCCGGTGTATAGAGCAAAGTTTGCATGCCACGCTCACGGTAATTATGGCTGGATTGCAGTAAAACCGTGCTTTTACCTGCATTCATAGCCGCAAAATAGAAATAAAGCTTTGCCATAAAAACGCTAACCTAATTAAAAGTTCCGGTACTCTACTATGGATTACCTAAAGAAAATAGAATCAGGACTTACGAAAAACGCCGAGGCCGAGGCAAAATTTGATTTTAAGAGGGAAGTTAGCCTAACTAAATGACCGAATTGAAATCAAATTTTAACGAAGAGATCGACGTTTTTCGTAAGTCCTTTGCAAATTAGATCGACTGAGCCTATATTAGCAGCGACTCATGCTCATGCTAAGGATAATTCTATGATTCCAGTACAAGGATATGCTGCCCCAAAGGCAAAAGCACCTCTTGCTCCTTACTCTTTTAAACGCAGAGATGTAGGTGAGCATGATGTTTTGATCGATATCCGTTATTGTGGTATTTGTCATTCTGATATTCACCAGGCACGCGATGAATGGGGTGGAGCCCTTTTCCCTATGGTACCTGGCCATGAGATTGTTGGTGTAGTCAGTAAAATTGGCGGTAAAGTAAAAAAATTTAAAGAGGGGGACCCTGTTGGAGTTGGCTGTTTTGTAGACTCCTGCCGGCGTTGTGAAAGCTGCCATGAAGGGTTAGAACAATATTGTTATGAAGGGATGACAACCACCTATAATGGTATGGAACGCAGTGGTAAACAACTCACGCAAGGCGGGTATTCAACCAAGATTGTGGTGAACGAAAATTATGTCCTTCATATTCCCGACAATTTGCCTCTCGATGCAACAGCACCTCTTTTGTGCGCCGGGATTACTGTCTACTCGCCATTAAAACATTGGGAAGCCGGCCCAGGAAAGAAAGTTGCTATTGTTGGTTTGGGTGGTTTAGGGCATATGGGCGTCAAGCTGGCCCATGCGTTAGGTGCAGAAGTCACTGTGCTCAGTCATTCATCTGCCAAAGAAGCTGACAGCAAGCACTTGGGTGCCGATCATTTTTATGCAACCTCCACCGCGTCGACTTTCGTCAAATTAAGCGCCAGTTTTGATCTTATTATATGTACTGTTTCGACAGGCATTGATTGGAATCAATATTTAAGATTACTGAAACGGGAAGGAACCATGGTCGTCTTGGGAGTTCCTGAAAAAAATGTTCCGGTTGGCGCATTTTCGCTGGTTAGCGGGCGTCGCAGTCTTGCTGGTTCATTGATTGGCGGGATTAAAGAAACCCAGGAAATGCTTGATTTCTGTGGTAAGCATAACATCACCTCCGAGATTGAGTTAATTCCGATTCAACAAGTCAATGAAGCCTATGAACGTGTTTTAAAAAGCGATGTCCGCTATCGTTTTGTCATTGACATAGCCTCGTTAAAATAAATAGTGGGCCCGACTTACCGGGCTCATCAAAAACGAAAACTGCCCCTCGGTTTAAGTGGACTTCACCAGTCAATATGCCTATAATTTAGTCAATTATTGGCTGTTGTAGCGCTGTAAATTGTGAGAATTTTATTTATTAACTTATCTGACCCTGGAACATTAGGGGAAAAATCGGGCGAAGCTTTAGAAAAAAAACATAAACCGTCTTTCTTTGCGAAAGATAAAAGTAGTAAAGTAACCGTATTAAACCTGATGACTTGCGCGTTGCAATTTGCCGACTCAGGAACGATCACTTTAGATCAGCAGACCTCAAAAATCCTTCAGGAATGGTTAAGCAAGAGAAAAAAAAACTATAAAATTATTATTGCCGCGCACGGTAAAGTCGATGATACCGATTACTGTTATGCCGAATCAGATCCTGAAGAGCTTTTCAAAACCCATAAATTACTCAATTATGCTCAGCTCGCTACCTTCGCAAAAAGTCTCCTTGACATGAAAGGTCAAAAAATGCCTTTCAATATGACTTTGAGTATTTGTTATAGTGCCCGCAGTCAAGAGCATGGGAAAGACCATATTCGCCAACTTGCAGAAATTGATATACGAACCAGTTTTGCAGCAAAATTTTATGCTCTCCTAGTTACTGAGTGTAACCTGCGTCTAAAAGCAGTTACGGGTTCCGTCGAATTTGATGAGGTAACCGGCTCTTTACTCGTCGAAAGTGAAGAAGCCATCCAGATAATGGAGCGTTATGATAGTTGCCTTAGAGAACTTAAACGTTTTGAACAAAAAACAGTCCAACCGCTGATGACAGCGTTTATCGATACCAATGGCTATGACGCCTGGGAAATTTATTTGCGCGATGCTGATTATAAAAAGCAGGACACCCCTCTAGATAAGGTCTGGACGCTATTTATTGCTATACAGGACCAATATGAAGAATTGCGCAAGGTAAAAACTCAATTAAGTCAAAAACATTATGGGCAAATCGTGTTTCATTATGATACACAAAAGGATACAGTGACTATTTCGTTAAAGCACAAAGAAAAACAAACCACCCTTAAAGTAATAAAACGGGATGATTTTGTTGCTTATTATAGCCCTGCTGACCACCAAGAGTTGCTGCGCGGCAAAAAACCATCGCCTGCGAAAGCTATTTCAGACGAAATGGACTCAGGCAACGCAATGCACCCAAACCATAAGGTATAACAGGACTACTTTTGACAATGATTGACTAATTGCTTACTTTTAAAGACTACCCTCCGAAATTGCAAAAGGATTTGGACCGTGAGACTCGTAAGTTCGGTAAAAATACCCGCCTTTTTAGCAGGCTTCGTTATTTCTTTTGCAAGCCTGAGTTTCCCTCTGATCGCGGCCGCCACTTCTTTTGATGCTAAAAAACCGATCTTACAAGTCCGGGATAAACCCTTTCAATTGGATAATCAGGGAAAAGCAGTCAAAGCTTTTGAAGTAGTATTGATTCAACCCGATGGTACAGAAAGCAAAGAAGGCTATACCGGTGTTAAAGGAGAATGGTTTGATGTCATTGTGGAAAATAAATCCGCAGAGCCGATTACCTTGCATTGGCATGGCTTGATTGTACCCAATGATCAGGATGGCGTTCCGGGAGTCACCCAAACGTTAATACAACCAGGCGAAAAAAGGCCTTATAAGTACAAGCTCGTGCAATCGGGCACCTACTGGATGCATTCCCATGAAGGCTTCCAAGAGCAACAGCAATTGTCAGCACCCTTTGTCATTTATGAATCGGAGCAGCAAAAAAATAGCGAACAGGATGTGGTTATGTTTATGAAAGATTTTACTTATCAAGACCCACAAGCCATATTCAACAAACTACGTAAGGCTAAAATGCCCGCTATGCAAATGGATAACATGCAAAATAGGCCTGGTATGCAAACGATGAAAGGAAGCGCTGATTATAATGATGTCAATTACGATGCGTACATCACCAATAAAAAAACCTTGGCCAAACCAACTATTCGTTATGTCACGCCTGGTCAAGTTAGATTACGTATTATCAATGCAGCCGCTGCCACCAATTTTGTTGTTGATTTAGGAAAATTGCAGGGGTCTTTGGTCGCTGTTGATGGCGCCAAAATTAAACCGGTTCAAGGTTCTAAATTTCCAATTGGTATTGCGAACCGCCTTGATGTCATTGTGAATATCCCCAACAATGGCGGGGCTTTCCCTATTTTAGGCCAAGCGGAAGGAACCAATAAACAAACAGGCTTAATACTCGCCACCCAAGGTGCGGAAATTCCCAAACTAAGTCCGACTGCCAGTCAAACTATCGGACGAATTCCTTATTATGAGTTAGAACAATCACTCAAAGCAGTTGACCCACTGCCCAAGAAAACAGTCGATATCAGTTTAAATTACAACTTACAGGGAACAATGAACGGTTATCGCTGGATGTTAAATGGTGAAAGCTGGCCTAAAATTAATCCGAAAGTCATTAAAAAAGGACAACGTGTGGAGTTGGTATTTACCAATAAAACCGCCATGTCTCACCCTATGCATTTCCACGGCCACGTCTTTCAAGTGACAGAAATTAATGGGAAACCCCTCAAAGATGGCGCCCGACGAGATACTGTCCTGGTTCAGCCATTTACTACCATCAAGGTTCAATTTGATGCTGATAATCCCGGCATCTGGATGAATCATTGCCATAATCTTTATCACATGGCAGGAGGAATGATGACCACGATCGAGTTTGCTGGTTATCCCAAACCTGCTTTTTATTTATCTACTATTGGCAAAACTCAATAATGGACAGGGTAACGAGTAGTTTTTGGGCTCAAATAAGAGTTGGCTTGGTGCCCTTATTAGTTTATTCCTGCCAACCTATTTAATCTGGCCAGTACCAACCAGGAGCATCTAAACGATCTTGGCCTTGCAGCTCCGTTTTACCAAGCTGTTTTTCAAGTTTGATCACGTTGCATCCCGGTTGCTCTTGCAAGAGGGTGATCAAACGCTCGGCATGAGAAACCACCCAGATCTGAGTATTTTCTGATGCACGCAAAATGAGTCTTGCCAAAGCAGGTAATAAATCCGGATGCAGGCTGGTTTCTGGTTCGTTAAGAATCATTAGTGAAGGTGGACGAGGGGTTAACAGTGCCGCTAACAGTAATACATACCGTAAAGTACCATCCGAAAATTCAGCGCAGGATAGTGGTCTTAACAAACCATGCTGGGAAATGGCTAACGATAGATACCCTTCCCCATGCTGAATAATGGTCAACTTTGCCCCAGGAAACGCATCGCTAAAGGCTTCATCCAAAGCATGACTGTCACCTATTTCTCGTATGGTCTGTAATGCAGCCGCAACATCATGACCATCATGGTGAAGCACCGGTGTACGCGTGCCTAATTGCGCCCTGCGGGCAGCCGCATCACGATCGGTACGAAAATGATCATAAAATCTCCAGTTACAAATAAACTCCCGCATACGAATTATTTCCGGTGTATGCTCTAATGAGCCAATTTGGTTAAAGAGACTTTCAAAAATATTCAAATGTTGCGAAACAACGTCAAAACGTCGTCCGGAACGGACTTTGACGAGAGGTCCCCGTCTGTCAACCAAAAGACTGGCTGGTCGGTAATAAGGCCCCGCCCATATACACTCTCTCTTTATTTCTGGATCTAACGAGAACGCCGATGACGAAGGGGCTGGTAAGCCAAGAGAAATAGCATAGCCAAATTCATCAGTAGCAAACCCCATACGCATACGCTTTCTTTCTTTACGAACCTGGCCTTCAACGGCTACCTCTCCGTTTAACATCGCCTTGGAAATGGTTTCGGGACCAGCCCAAAATGTGGAAGATAAGCCTCCCTCTTGGGCTAAAGCCTGCACTACGCCACCCTGTGCTGTTTCTGCTAATAAACGCAATGCACGGTAAATATTTGATTTGCCGCTGCCATTTGGACCGGTAATAAGATTAAGCGAACCTAAAGGAATAGCTAAATTTAAAACAGAACGGTAGTTATTTATGGCAAGGGTGAAAATCATCAGGATTGGCTAACGCGATCAATTTTTTGCATTGTACAATGTCAACCAGATTGGGCAAACTAGAAAATCGTTATAAACATGTCTTAGCGGCCGTTTTTGGAGAAACAGGAATGAAGGTAACTTTAATTGGTTTAGGGAAAATGGGCTCTGTTTTGGCACAAAGACTTTTAGATGCCAATTTTGAATTAACTGTTTTTAATCGCACCAGGGAGAAAATGCAACCACTCATCACGATGGGTGCCAAAGGAGCAAGCAGCCTGGAAGACGCAGTGACAGGCAAAGAACTTATCATTACTTCTCTTTTGGATGATAATGCCGTACTTCAAACGGTAGATGGCTTTATTCACTTCATGAAACCGGGAGCAATTCACCTGGGTACCTCAACAATTTTACCGGAAACCTCAAAACAATTAACTACGTTACATGATAAGCATGGACTTATTTATATTGCTGGCAATGTATTAGGAGTCCCCAAAGCTGCAGCAAGAGGGGAACTGACTACGATTGCGGCAGGGAGCGCCGAGGCAATCGAACAGTGTCGCCCCGTATTCAATGCCTATTCAACTAAAATTATCACTGCGGGCTCAATGCCTTATCAAGCCAATGTCATTAAAATATGTATGAATTACCTCCTTGTTTCAACAATTGAAACCATGGGGGAACTTTATACTTTTGCCGAAAAAAGCCAGGTCGATACAGGAATCCTGAATACTTTATTTCATAGTGTTTTTGCTCATCCAGCCTTTCAACTTTATGTGGATAAAATTAAAGAACGTAATTTTGATGAGGTCAATTTTGATTTAAAGGGCGGCTTTAAAGACTTGAATTTATTCCAACAAGCCTTGACCAACGCCCAGGTTGTTCCCCATATTGCCAATATTATTAAAGATAAATTTATTATTGCCCTAGCCCACCACCTGGAAGAAAAAGACTGGAGTGCAGTCACTGAAATTACCCGCCTGCAAGCTAACATTCTTAACTAGTTCCGTTCATAATCGGGGGGCTGTTTACCTTTCGCTAGCTCGAGTAGTATGACTTTATTTTGAGCAGCGAAGCACGCAGGAAATTAACGTTTTCCGGCCAAGCCAGTAAAAATATCAACAGCCCCTGGATTGCCGTGCAGAAAATCAAACATGAACTATACTTAGAGGTGCTATGCACTCTACGATTGAGTCTCCCGACTTTTTTGCCATTTATTACAACAATAAAGAGCAACCTATATTTAGAGATGAAGGATCATTATCATGTTAACGAATAATGAAGTTATTGCTCCCATCTTCAACATCAGCGCAGAAGATGAACAAGATCTTTGGGGAGCCGATAAAACGATCTGGTTTAAAAAATTATCGACTAAAGAGCTACAAGAACTGGTCAATACAGACCAGTATCAATTAAAAGATATTGCTCAAGGCGGTATAGGGAATTGCTATTTTTTGGCTGCTCTGAGCGCCATTGTAGACAGGGATCCTGGTTTATTAAAAAACATGATAACCCTAGGCAGAGACAAAGAAGGCAATCTGCGCGTCAATGTGACGCTGTACGCAGAAGATGGTTCACCACGTATTTATTCTATGCCTCCCACAGTGACACGGGGTTATACTGTAGGCACGGTTAATTACCACAAAAAACCCTGGGTCGAGATCCTGGAGAAAGCATACACGTTTCATCGCTTAACCCATTTAAAAAGCAAACCCACTCAGGAGGAATTTGAACGCGCTCAACATTTATTAAAGCAAGATGAAAGTGATTGGAGCGAAGAAGATAGTAATCTGGTCAAACGTTACAGAGAAACTCGCGAATACCTGGCCTCCCTGTCTTCTGGCTCACCTGCTGAAGTATTCAAAACCTTGTTGGGAACATCGGCTACCCGGGAAAAATTAGGGCAACCTTTCCTTTTAACCGATGCTTTTTGCTTAATGAACGATGCCTATGATGTAGTAGCCGATGAACGTCAATTGCGAAACTTAAAAACGTCTATTAGAGAATGTTTTCGCAACTCATTCGGCATTGAAGAACTTAATAATGACTGGCTAGAACAAAAGGCACAACAGCTAGTGGCCCTTTTTAAAGAGAGAGAGCGTCTCAGTCCTAAAAGAAAAATTTATTGCCATGAGTTAGAACCACTCATCGAATGGCTCGAACTCTGTGTCAATGAACTGAAACAAATGGCTACAGAAAAATTACCGGAACAATACCTACTGGGCGAGCAGACGTTAAATTCGCTCAAGCTCTTTTTACAACAAGACAATTTGCCTATTAGATCGCCGCTCTCACTGAAAGAATTTCATCTTGTCTTTCTCATGACTAACCTTCTGGCCAATAATCAGTTCATCACCCTTTCAACGGGGCCTCGTAAAGATTATCAAAATCACCCACTATCCCGTGTTATTGCGATGTCGGAAGATTCTGGCCATAGCTATCAGTGCCTCGGTTTATGGTTAGAGGGAGATGAATTATTTCTCCATCTTCGTAATCCCTGGGGTAAAGGCCAAATCGACTACAGACGTGATCTGGACGGTGAACTATTGCGAAACGAAGACGGGGAATTAATGCCTTTCATTATCCCAGAGAAAAAGAAACACTCTTCTTTCATGAGTTTTTTTGAAGGCTTAGTAATCAGCGAAGTCGATGATATGGAAGAACCAGATCGCATTAATTTATTCGTCAATTTAAGTGATGAAAAAATGCAAGAGCAACAAGAATCTGGCGGGGTTTTCTACCTTAGTTTGCATGATGTTGCACGCTATTTTACTGATGTGGATTTCACCAATAAACCAGAGGGATTTCCGTATTCAGAAACAGCTCAACCCAAAATTAGCTTCCAGCAATAAATAAGAGGCCTCTATGCCACACATTGCTCCTTGTCTATGGTTTGATAATCAAGCTGAAGAGGCAGTCCATTTCTATACTTCAATTTTTAACAACTCAAAAATTTTGCGTCTCAGCTATTATGGGGATGCCGGTGCAGAAATATCCGGGAAACCCCAAGGCAGTCTGATGACGGTTACTTTTCAACTTGAAGGACAACAATTCATTGCCTTAAATGGGGGGCCTGACTTCAAGTTCTCGCCAGCTATCTCTTTATTCGTCAGTTGTGAGAGCCAGGAAGAAATAGATGCTTTATGGAATAAGCTGTCTGCGGATGGTGAAACAATACAATGTGGATGGTTGCAAGATAAATACGGTATCTCATGGCAAATTGTTCCTGCTATTTTAGCTGATCTCTTAAATGATCCCGACACAGAAAAATCAGAACAGGTGATGAAAGCCATGCTGAAAATGAAGAAATTGGACATCCAGACCTTGAGAAAAGCCTATAACCAGTAAGAATAAAAATAATACTATAATTTAACTAGAAGCCTTGTTAAGAAACGTTTTCTTTTGCCGTAATGTGTTTCCAAAAAAAACACATTTTGATAAAAACTTAATAATGCCTTAATAAATTTCTGGTAAAACTATGTGGAAGATAAAGTATCAATTTGTTAATAAAGTGTAGCGAGAGCATCATGCCAAGAACGAAAATTAGTCTTAAAAAACATGCGTTTTTTGACAAAACAGCTAATGACGTCAACATTTCTTTTAAAGACTATGAGTTTAATTTAAATCAGCTTAAGACAGAATTTTCATCTCTATTTCAACTCTTTGTTTCCAATAAAGAACGTTTGACAAACAAGAGTGAACTCGTTGCTTATCTCGCCGCCGTTTGTGATTTAATGATTGAATACCACAAGTTGGATTACGTGGGTGAGGATTTAAAAGATCTCTTAAAAAAGAAAGAACAACTTGATGACTTTATCGGAAATAATTTCACTAAAGCCGAGCAGGCCAGAATTGCCAAACTCTCCACGTTTGTCGTGTCTGGCGCAGTAAGCAGCCTTAAAGATTATGCATCTGCCTTTGTTAGCTCCGCAAAATTACGCGAACATATTTCCACGCTAAACAGCAATCGAACTCATTGGAATTACAGTCGCGCTTTAGCCAGTTCTGCAATTCGCTATCTGCAAGGCATTGGTTTTCCTGAATTCATTAAAAGCTTGAATGCCAAGCTGGGGAATACTTATACCCCGGATGAGTTTGTCAGTTTATTAGATCAATCACGGGAAACATTGCGTGCATTGAGTGTGGGAATCTATGGGCTTCGCCTGACGATCAACTTTGTCACCATGACCAAGCACATTATAGAAGCTGGAGTCAGCGAGGAGTTATCTGCACGGAAAGTGGCGGTACAGGAAATAGAAAAACGCGGTTTCACTATGTTGAATGATGCGGTTTGGGGAACAGTCAATCTGCTGACCAATTATAATGACTATTTTCAAATTTCAACGGCCACAGCGTCACAGCTCACGGTTGCTTTCCTTGTATTTGACCTTGCCTTATTCGTAGCAAGGTGGTCTTATGAGGACTATCAATATCAGAATCGTATCCTGGAGTTAAATGAGCAAGCAAAAAATGCTGCTACACCACTTGAACGGGCAGTCATTCAGCGCCAAATTGATATATTAAATGATGAATGGGAAGTCCAATGTGCTTACTACCTGTTTAATATTACCGCAGCGACTATTCTGATTGTAGGTTTTACTGCCAGCCTCACCTTTACTGGCCCCGCTGCGGTAGCAGGTCTGGCTCTATTCAGTATGCTAGGTAATGCCATGTATAACAGTGCTGATGACTATAAGAAATACCAACAAGCCAGTATTGCAGTACAACGTGAGCGTGCGAATGATGTTAGTGGTGATGAGCTTCAACACCACCAAAAATTGATCAAAGAACTCAGCGACGACGCCAGTCAAGCTTCTACCAATTTTTGGAAAACCCTGGCCTTCAATACGGGTGGAACTGCCTTCATCATTACAGCTGCCGTCATTTCCTGGCCTGTAGCCCTTGGCTTAACGCTCGGATACGGCGCTTATCGCTTGAATAATAATTATCAAAGCCAATTAGGTGGCAACGATAAAAAACAAGAAGAACCACGCGATATATATCGCCTGTTTACTACGAAGGGAAGTCAAGAGGCTGTTCCTCCGACGACCAAGGACAATCCCCCAGTTATCGTAGTTGATAAACCCATCTAAACAACTAGTTCAAGACTTAATAGGGTTAGGCCTCAACCTAACCCCACTGATTCGAGCCTTGTCAATGAACTGATGCACTCGCCACCATCCGTCGCAGCGTTATTGCAAGCACTGGTTTTACATAGATAGGGTACCAAACACTGCTAACCTAGCGCCCCATCCACATACGCAGAGATAATCATCGCCGGTGTATTGCCATTTAAGCAGGAAATCAGGGGCTTTAATATCAACGACCAAAAAGAGATTGTACTGGATGGCAGCAAAACAATGTTGCCCATAAGGTGCGATAAACCCACTGTATTTGAACTGACTACCCCTGAATGACAACCTGTCTTCAACTCCATAGTGCCACTAAGAGGCGATACTAGTTGCGCAAAATCATGGCTGTGGCTCGCGATTTACGTTTTATAAGAGCGTGGCTTGAAAGTGCTAATTGCCCCCCATGGAGTGTATTGATTATGAAATTGATCTTGGCTTTAGCGAGCTTACCTGGCCTATCTGCTCTCATGCTTGGCGCGCTGGAATCACATGTGCTGATATCTTGCTATCAGTAAAAAGTGATTTGCGATAGGTATATTGTTAACTATTGAAAATTATTTTATTGTGAATGGATTTTTATAATTACCGCATAGTTTGAAATAATATAAGGATTTATTTATGAAAAAAGTTTGGCTTCTAATACTTGGACTCTTGCATGCAATCAATTCTTTAGCAGCTACAATGAATAATGCGGGGCCCGGAGCCAACTACTTAAAAGATATTTATTTGGGTGCAAATGTATCTGGAGATTACTCCAAATATAATGTTAAGGTAACTGATATACGCTTTTCCACAGGACTTGTTAATCGTTTTGGCCAATCATACCTGACTGATATGGCAGTAGCGGGGGGTATCTTTGCTGGTTTTGCCATCAGCTTCCCCTCTTCGGTGTCTCTTGGTGTAGAAGGATTTTTAGATTTTTCTTCGAATGAGGCCACGTCTAAAATTTTTGATGATAACGCGGCAAATTTAGGGGGCAGGTTTAACTTCGCATCGTTTAATGTGCGCCATAAAAGGCATGCAGGTATTGCCGTTTTGCCAGGTGTAAAAATCAATGATAAAACACTCGTGTATGCTCGTGCTGGTTACGTGGATGGAGTATTTAATGTTAATGGGGAGGGCCGCGCGCTATTAGCAACCGGGGTAGTCACCTCCTTTAATAACAACCACGATTTGAATGGCTTCCAAACAGGCTTGGGTATAAACACTGCTCTCTCGAGAAATTTCAGTCTTCGGGGAGAATGGGTGGTGAATATCTATCAATCCTTTACTGATCCTGTTATCAATACTCGAGATCTTGTTGAGGGAAGCTTAATATTTAATCATCCTGTGACGAGTCAATTTAATGTAGGTCTTATTTATCATTTTAATGACTTCGTTTAGAGCTTATCCGAAAAAGCGCTGGCTCCTCACCCATCGGAGGCTAATTGACCGATTAATGGACTGAAAATTGCGCAGGTCGAATCTCGGACGTCCTCAAATTGCTTTATAACTTGATGTATTGAGAGATTCTATGTCTTTTAATTACATCAAGTGCTAAGACAATTGGCTTTAGCGTATCATTGGTCGCTTTTGTTCAACAAAACCGTATTAGTTAACTCTCTTTATCACGTATACGGTACAAGGCGCTATGAAACCACGGATCACAGTAAAAATAACTTGTCATTCCACTACTTACTTTAAGAGAGAGTTGGCATAATAATCATTATCCGGCCTCAGGACGCCAAGGATTATTGGGTGGAAAATTGATATACCTTATTAATTGATAAAATGCATGAAGTTAGTTTGGATTGTCTGGGATGTTAAACCGGTGCCGCAATCAGTTTTAGAAAAAAATCGAGTTAAGCACCTAAAATAGATAAGGAATTTTCATGAAATTAATAACCCTTTTTTTAGTTACGATAATTTCAGTGTTTATCATGGATATGATTTGGTTAGGAATAATTGCAAAAAATATATATGCCCAAAATATTGGTATGCTGCTACGCAAATCCGGTGATGCAATGACCCCAATAGGGTGGTCTGCAGTGGTTGTTTATGTTTGCATCACTCTAGGAATTCTCTTTTTTGTACTTCCCAAGGCTCAGGGTGATTATTTTCTCGCGCTTTCCGGAGGTGTAATTTTTGGTTTAGTAACCTATGGTATTTATGATTTTACCAACTATTCCATACTTGCAAACTGGCCTTTGAAAATTACACTCATCGATTTTATTTGGGGAATGGTTCTATGCGGATTAAGTAGCCTTATTGCTGCCTTTATCCAGAATCGATTTTTCGCTTAAACCAAGGAAAAACTTTGAGGTTTCGGTAGTCGATGTATTTTTGTCCTGTTGATCACACCGAACCGCGCTCAGTGAGGGCGCGGTGATCTGGGTAAATATTAAATATAAAACCAGGAGTGGACAATTCCAAGGTACCGTGATGTGATTGTAATGCAAACAAATGGCGATCACATTCATTCTATATCCCTTGTATTCAACACCGCTTTTCTTTGAGCGGCAGCCAAAACTCATGTCACCCCGTTGAATTAGTATATAAAGTTTCTCGATAAACGCGGTATGCCTGAACCAATAACCGCGATTCGTTTCGACAAAGAAATCCTTCTCAATGCATGCGAATAAATAAACTTAACATAATAAACTGTTATCGTTACTTAGTTGGCTCCCGAAATTGCCCTCACGTCAATGGAGCAAAACCCATCAATATGGAAATTTTTACCTAGACCCTAGGTTTTTCATTTTTTAGGTCAAAGCGATCGGCGTTCATTACCTTTACCCACGCTTTAACGAAGTCGTTTACGAATTTTTCTTTGGCATCATCAGTCGCGTAAAATTCGGCAACCGCCCTTAGCTCTGAATTGGCACCAAAGATAAGATCCACTGAAGTGGCTTTCCACTTCAATTGTCCTGATTTGCGATCAAATCCTTCGTAGATCCCGGCTAGCTCTTTGGATTTCCTCCAATCTGTGGACATGTCTAGCAGATTGGTAAAAAAATCGTTACTTAAACGCCCTGGTTTATCAGTAAACACACCGTAGGGTGTTTGTCCACTATTTGCGTTGAGGACCCGCATACCCCCAACCAGAACTGCCATTTCTGGAACACTTAACTTCAACAAGCTTGCTTTGTCTACCAGCATTTCTGGGGGTGATTTCTGATTACTTTTATCAAAGTAGTTACGGAAACCATCCGCTGTAGACTGGAGAACTTCAAACGAACTCACATCTGTCATCGCTTGGGTGGCATCGGTGCGTCCGGGTACAAAAGGAACCTGAATAGTATAACCTGAGTTCTTGGCTGCCTGTTCTATTGCCACACTCCCTCCGAGAACAATCAAATCGGCAAGCGATACTTTCTTTCCCTCTCGTTGAGCATTATTAAAATCATTTTGAATGTCTTCGAGGATTTTTAATACCTTTGCCAACTCATTCGGATCATTTGCTGGCCAATCCTTCTGTGGTGCAAGTCGAATTCTTGCTCCATTTGCCCCTCCTCGCATGTCAGTACCACGAAAAGTAGAGGCTGAAGCCCAGGCAGTTCTTACCAGTTCAGCAGTAGTTAATCCTGAGTTGAGAACTTTGCTCTTGAGTCGATTGATATCTTCTTCATCAACTAACTTGTAATCGACTGCTGGAACAGGATCTTGCCAAATCATGACTTCTTGCGGAACTAATGGACCAAGATAACGTGAGCGTGGCCCCATATCACGGTGAATCAACTTAAACCAGGCTTTTGCAAAAGCCTCATCGAACTCCTTGGGATTATCCAGAAAACGTTTGGCAATTTTACTGTAAATGGGATCAAATTTAAGAGCCAGGTCAGTTGTCAGCATCATCGGAGCGTGTCGTTTATTAGAATCAAACGCATCAGGCACCATGGATGAAGCGCGTTCACTGTCAGGAATCCATTGGGTTGCTCCTGCCGGACTCTTGGTTTTGACCCAATTGAATGCGAACAGATTTTCTAGGTAATTATGGCTCCACTTGGTGGGTGATACTGTCCAAGAGCCTTCCAATCCGCTAGTAATAGTATCTTTACCTTTGCCGGACCCATAGCTGTTTTTCCAGCCAAAATCCTGTTGTACAATGTCCGCACCTGCTGGCGCTGGTCCCAGATGTTGAGTTGATGCAGCGCCATGAACTTTACCGAATGCATGTCCTCCTGCGATCAGCGCGACAGTTTCTTCATCATTCATCCCCATACGAGCGAAGGTCTCACGAATGTCTTTGGCTGCTGCAAGAGGATCTGGAACGCCATTTGGCCCTTCTGGATTGACATAAATTAACCCCATAACTGAAGCAGCAAGAGGCTTTTTTAGTTTTCCATCAGGGGAATGGCGGTTACTCTCCAGCCATTTTCCTTCAGAGCCCCAATTGATATTAAGAGCCTCCCAGGCATCTTCACGGCCACCGGCAAACCCCAAGGTTTTAAAGCCCATGGACTCCATGGCGACATTTCCAGTCAGAACGAGTAAATCAGCCCATGAAATCTTATCTCCATATTTTTGTTTGATTGGCCACAGCAAACGTCGTGCCTTATCGAGATTTGCATTGTCTGGCCAGCTGTTTAGGGGAATTAAACGCTGAAAACCGCCATTGGCTCCGCCTCGACCATCAAAAATTCGATAAGTTCCCGCTGCGTGCCATGACATGCGTATAAATAAAGGACCGTAATTGCCAAAGTCAGCGGGCCACCACTCCTGAGAACTCGTCATTAATTTCTTGAGATCATTAATAACTGCGTCCAGATCGAGACTATTAAACGCCTCAGCATAGTTGAATTGTTGTCGCATCGGATTAGAAGTTGGGTTCGGTTGACGAAGAGGGCTAAGATCTAGCGTTTTTGGCCACCAATATTGGTTGGTTTTAGGTGCATCTTCTGCGTGTAAAGAGGTGGACAAACTTAAAGGCGATAAAGCTGCGGTAAAGGCCGCGATAAAGAAAATAATTCGTTTTGGCATAAAAATATCCCTTTCTACAATAAAAACTAATATATACTATGAACAGCAAGGTTTAAATCATAAATAAAACTATAAAGATGGATCAGTTATTTTATCTATGAATAACTTGTGTTTAATTTTTCCATAGAGTTTTACCCTTTCCCATTATGCGAATTTTTAGATTTACTCATTATTAGCCATTATTCGCTTAGCTTTAAAGCAGGATCTTTTTCATATTTTCACGGAATACTAAATAATGAAGAGTAAAACCATGTTATGGTTATTAGTCGGTATTATCTTGACTACGGCTGCTATTTTATGGGGGCCTCTTGTGAGCAATGTAGAACAAACAAAATATAAAGTAGTCGAATCTTTTGGCGGTATTGAGATTCGTGACTACTCTGGGATGATTGTTGCGGAAGTTCAAGTACCTGGCGATCGTAAGGATGCAGCCAATAAAGGTTTTCGATTACTAGCCGGTTACATTTTCGGTGAAAATGAATCAAAAAATAAAATTGCAATGACGGCACCAGTCATACAAGAATCAGTTGGAAATGAATGGAAAGTGAGATTTATTATGCCATCCTATTACTCGATGGAAAGGTTGCCAGCACCAAATAATACCGCAGTTAAATTAACAACGATGCAAGGAGGACGCTTTGTTGTTATACGTTTTTCAGGATTGGCAAATGAAAGAAATCTAAAAGAACATCAACAGAAACTGGTAGATTTTGTTAGAACAAAAAAATTGAAACCAATTTCAGAGCCAATTTATGCTTTCTTTAACCCGCCTTGGACTTTACCCCTGCTGAGACGCAATGAAATAATGATTGAAATTAAACGCTAATTATTTATAGAGATTTTTATGGTGACATCAATATATGCCCATACTACTTGGAGTAATACTTATTCTCCTTTCCAAATACAGGGTCGCAGAAAACTGGGAGTGGGTATTGGTGATTTCAGGGACTCACTTCAGACGCTGATCAAACGGTAAGCAGAGTAAAGCCGGCATCGAGAGCTAATCTATTTTCGGAAATTTAATAATGAAGTGAGTATACTTCCCAAGCTCTCCCTGACAGTTAATAGAACCACCCGCTGCCTCTACCAGCTGCTTGCTACAAGCTAATCCTATTCCAGTCCCACCTTTTCTTTCAGAATAAAACGGTTCAAAGATGATTTTTGTTTTTTCGGGAGAAATTCCTTTGGCAGTATCCCTAATGTGCAAATAATTAAAATCATCATCCTGACTTCCTTCTGCGACCCAAATCGATATTTCTCCTTTACCGACCTCTTCAATTAGCTCAAAGCCATTCTTTAATAGATTCCAGAGCAGATTCCTGAAAACCACATCAGCAACCCACACCGGGTAATCGCAGCCCAAATCCAGCTGAATAAGCTCCTGTTGACCTTCTTTAAATGGATACTCTTCCAAAGCCTGTTTAAGTAATTCTTTAATGGGATAAATAACAAATTTACGCGTATCAAACCTGCCACACTGAATGTTATTTAATTGAATATTAATAAGCTGATTAATACTCTCAATACCACGCCCAATGATCTGAACCCCCTCACTTAAACGTTTTTTCACGTCGGGGTTCTTAATTTTTTCAATTTCCACTTCTTGCAGTTGGGCCTGTAAATAGATGCTTGTTAACGGTGTTCGCAAATCATGAGCCAAACTTCCTGCTAAGAGCCGAATTCCAGAAATCCTGGCATGAATTAATTCCCGCTCTCTGGCAAACAAGGTACCGATCACAATCGCCGTAGCAAACGTCATAGCCAACTCAAAGAAAGAAGGGTTATTCGGAACATAATGGATTGAACTGTCAGAGCCGCATAAATAACAAAAAAAGGCTAACCCGCCACCAAGCATTAACAGAACCAATGAATCCAATGCGGTTGCGACAAGAAAAAGAAAGAATGTGGCCGAGATACAATTCATTAGCCAGAATGTTGCGCCATGGTTAAGTAAGGTCAAATAGGTAAAAAAGAAGGGCAGACAAAAAACCAGGGTCAAATACCAGACAATAGGGAGAAATTTCTGGTATTGGATTAGCCAAAATTTATGTAGTGAGAGGATTGTACAGAGACCTGTAGCGATTAATCTCAGTATAATTTCTTGATTTGAAATAGGATTTTCCACATGCTCCAGCAACCCAAACAGTGGGAAGTTAATCATCATGACGAGACCAAACAAACTGATTTGATGGCTAGATTCAACTGCTTTTTCTTTAAAATAACTATATAAAGGATAGGCCATTTACACTCCTCAAAAGCTGATAGTTACTTGATCGAAATTGATTTCTATTAATCAGAAGTAAATGGCAACATCGCTCCTGATTATCAAAAACCCGGCAAATTGGTTGCCAGGCTTTCTCATTACCCAAGAAAATAGTACTTAATTTGAACAAAAAAGGATAGGGGGACAAACTCCCCTAGATATGTTCAAAAATAGATCATTTTGATATAATGAGGCTAGCTCATCGTTGGTATACCGTTATTTTATGAAAACTGAAGAATCACTTCTCTTAAACCACTTAGAACCTTTATTTGAATTAGCCTCTGTCAATGTTTATTCAAAAGACCTCAAAGGTTGTTTCATGAGTAGCAATCAAACGATGCTAGAGGTTAATAATATACCCTCTGAGCAGGATATCCTTGGTGCAACCGATTATGATCTCGCCTGGAAAAACCAGGCGCCTGCTCTCATAAAAAATGATCAGGAAGTCATCCAAACGAATAAGGCAAAAACCTATATTGAACCCGTTTGGTTAAATGGCAAAGAATTACATTGTTATATTAGCCACAAAAGACCTTTACGCACCTCATTAGGGAAAGTGATAGGTGTTTTCGGCCTTTCTTTTTTACTGGACGATGAAAACTCCTTAATAAATACCGTGAATGAGATCACTGCTCTAAGCAATTCTAACCTTTCCAAGCAAATACAAGACCTGGGAGAACAACCCTTTCTTAGAGCACGCCATTTGACCAAACGACAAATGGATTGTCTTTATTATTTGGTTAAAGGGATGACAATCAAGCAAATTGCCAATACGCTCAATTTATCGCCCAAAACCGTTGAGCATTATCTTGATGCCGTGAAAGTAAAGCTAAAATGCCGCAATCGTACCGAATTGATTACAACAGCCTTGCAAATGCCAGCTATCAGAGAGCAATTATAATATCAGGTCTACTGTTTACGCCCATAAGGTCTGGTCATCAACTCAAGCAGATGGCCATCAGGATCTTCAAAATAAACACCCTTTCCCCCATCACGATGATTAATTTTACCCCCTTGTGTTTGACCAGGATCGGCCCAATAAGTAAGCCCGCGTTGACGAATCCTGCTAAAGATTTCATCGAACTCGGATTCTGTCACTAAAAAAGCATAATGCTGGGATGTAATGTCATTATCAGTCTCATAAAAATCGAGGCTAACTGCATTACTCATTTCAACTACCAGGAAGGGACCGTAAGCACTGGCCTCCGCTAATCCAAGAATCTCAGTGAAGAATTGAGCCGATTTTTTTTGATTGCGCGACCATACAATCGTATGATTGAGTTGTACCGCCATAGGTTTCTCCATTAAGCGCCTCAAAGAGCGAAGCAGCAAAATCTTTATCAACTAACAGGTTTTCTATCGCCTTTAGCAACAGGGGCTTTTAGAATATAGCTCAAAATTTAACTGTTCTAATTCACTCTGCGATTTCTCCTGCTCCATCTCATGGGGCAATCACTAAAGAGAGTGAACAGGGAGGCAAGGGATAAAAACCATGACAAAAATGCATGAAAATGAGGTAAGTATAGACGCGACCCTTGTTCATACCCTACTCAAAGCGCAATGCCCTCAATGGGCTAATTTGTCTCTACAAGCTATTTTATCAAGCGGTACAGACAATGCCCTATTTCGCTTGGGCACTGATTATGTTGTTCGACTTCCTCGCATCGATTGGGCCACTAAAAGTATCCATAAAGAATATGAATGGGTTCCCAGACTTGCAGAACAGCTGCATCTCCCTGTTTCGGTGCCTTTGTTTAAAGGTCATCCTTATCAATCCTATCCCTGGTCTTGGCTCGTCACCCAATGGAATGAAGGCCATAATCCCCCCTTTGAAAGAAAAGACGAATATGAATTATTGGCTAAAGAGTTAGCTGCTTTTTTAAATGAACTCCACGAAATAAACCTGGCTAACGGCCCTCTTTCCAGACGCGGAGTATCTTTAAAAGAGCTGGATGAAGAGACAAAACAAGCAATAAGCGAATTAGAAGGGGAGATTAATACCCAAGACGTCACCTCTTTATGGCATCAGCTATCCAATTCTCCCTCATGGGATAAAGCACCTGTGTGGATACATGGGGATTTTCTACCAGGCAATATTTTAGTACAAAACCATCGCCTAAGTGCGGTGATTGATTTTTCTGATGTGGGCATCGGTGACCCTGCCTGTGATTTGGTGATTGCCTGGAGCTTATTGAACTCACATTCAAGAAACGTTTTTAGAACCCATTTAAAAAATATTGATGACAACACCTGGGAAAGAGGGCGAGGCTGGGCTCTATCAATCGCGCTCATCATGCTGCCCTATTATAAGAATTCCAACCCGGTTTTGGCCGCATTAGCAAGACGAATGATAGACAAGGTATTGGGAATTAAACTAGATCAATCGGATCAGGATATTGAGCGACAATGGCCTCTGATGTAAGTAAAGTTATACCCTCTACCGTAGCTTGAGCCACAAGTATTCTATCAAAAAAATCCTTATGTATAGCGGGTAAATTTTGGATAAATACAGAGTGGCACTTGTTAGTGGCAGTTCAATATAGGAATCCAGTAAATTTCGCCGAAGAACTCTCGTATCGACCTGAAAGTTATTCCTCTGCAAACTACTTTTAATGGCAACTTCCCAAAGATTTGCGGGACTAAAAAAGATCATTGGCTTCATCTTCGATTAGTTAGCGTGTCTCTCGAGACAATTCATTAGGAGCGCTTGCTGCCCATAAATTGGTTTTAGCTCCATGACTATTTACTTTATGCATAGCTCTACTAAACTAAGTTTATTTAGTTTGGTTTAAATTTTTTACAAATTACTCTTTCATCTTGCTAAAAAGGGCAGTCTTTGGGGTCAGCCTTTTTACTGCGACAAAACCCTGGCGATTCAACATTCCATAAACCGGATTCGGGATTTTTTGTCAAGGCACTCTGCGAATACAGCGCCACATAATACGGCCTTTTAGGAGTATTTATTTTATACACACAAACTATTTTTCCATTAGGAACTTTCTGTGTGGTTGCCCAGGCAAAACTTAACTCACTATTGCTAATTGCATCAACAGGCTTGCCCGTTGCTGCGATTGAAACCATCCAGCGACTATTCAAATGACTCACCATTTGCCCGTTTTGGATTGAGGATGATAACTCACTGGTTGGTGGACAATAGTTAACTCCTGACGGCAACTCTTCGGTTGAGGCATTAAATAGGCCACCTGAGTAAGACCAGCTTATTTCCTTATTGTTGTAGGAAGGGGTAGCAATAATGGTGTCATTTTCCTGCAAAAAGCCGAATACCTTGGTATTGGGTATGATAGTGATAACACCATCTTTGATAAGCAGCTCTTTAACGGGCTCCTTATCTTTTTCTTCCTCAGTCATGTTGGGATTAGACGTAATTAAATCAGTACAACCTAGGGGAGTACCCCGACGTTCAATACACTGAGCAATGTATTTTTGATAACGTTGAATCGCTGCGAAGTTCATACGGATATAGGCACTAATGTACTTCGTATCGTTAGGGTATTTTTGCCTTGCTTCCTCAATGAGCAATTGTACGGACGGGTTGACCAAGGGCTCTGTTTGCCCATAACTGCTATTCGCCATCATGCTGATCATAAACAATGCAAAAAGGGCCGCCCTTATACTCTGTAACATTATCGACTCCAAAGACTTCGTATGCGCTGAATCATGAGCACTTTTCTTCTTAAGATCAACCGCTGAAAATGAGTTGAATTTATTACGATCAACAAGATTTTTACTGTACCAAAAATTATTTATTTTTAACAAAATCTTAAAAAAATAGTCAGGATTATTTAAAATACCGCTTTAAATGAATGGAGAAACTGACAATGCACTGTGGATTTGGAACTTTTTTTGAAAATAATTATGATATTGAACACGCAAGAAATATTTTGGCTTCCATTGCCAGACTTGGACTGACAGTTCCTCAGCCTTCATCAATACGAGGCTCTTTGAAATATGATACGCCCGATAATCAGCTTTGCTACAATCAAGTTAATTTAACCGATCCCCGGCAGCTTGACGAAACCATTCAAAGTCTCGTTTATGATGAAAAAGAAGGTTTCTGGGCCATTGCCTGTGAACGCCATTTCGACGCAAAGAGATTAGCTGCTTATCAAGTATCAGACGCTTTAATAAATTCTGTGGTTTTTCTATTTTCGCGAGAAGGAAAAATCTACGGACCAGAAAGCCATAAAGACATAGCCGTCAATTACTGGCCCAATCTACGCCTCTGCGGGGTACCAACCCAAGAGGAAACGGAGTCTTATTTCGGCGAAGTGAGAGTACCGGGAGAAACACATGCTGTTCCCTCCTCAGAAATAAGAGCAATCCTGGCCCCCCTTCATTTGGTGGATTGGGTAAAAGAATTTTTTCCGAAGAGCAGGGTTATTCCCGTGACCTTGATGGAAAAAAAACTGACTGAAGACCCTCTTGAATTATTTGTAAAATGTAAATCGGTTAAAAACCAAACGGTGATAGGACCCAATTACACTCGAGCGCTTCACATTGCCTTAGCAGCCTTCCCCGACCTTAATCAGTTTGGTGTGCATTTAACTCGCTTACCTATGGTCTATCAACCTGATTTATCCCTCACACTAGAAAAGAATCATGAAATCTATAAGAAAAAGTGGGATACGGTTACTTTGCGGTTATCCAATGTACGTCCCGATCAACTCGAGGAACTGCAAGGACTTGATGGGGTAATGACTGTAAAAGAAGCACGTGGTAAGGGTACTTATTTATGTTTTTGCCCTGCGCAGCAAAAAGAAGCGGTCGCTGCATGTTTGAGACGAGAACCTGTCTCGAACGACGATCAAGTTCGTCCCCATTAGACGTCATCCGATTGCTTTACAATATTGCAAATAAATTGACGTTATAGACACAATTGGTTACCTTTGTTTGGAATATCACTGTTTAAGGTCAAGCCCAGGGATGACCGAACAAAGGAGCACCCATGTTAATCAAGTTAATGCGTCACATCCGTCAACTTCAAACCAAAACTGATGAGGGGATCTTGGCTATCCTTAAACGATTAAGCGACGTTCAATTCCCTGAGACTCTTTTGATTACCTGTATAGACTCGCGTATTGGCTTAATCACCCAATCCCAACCCGGAGAATTATTGGTTCATCGCAATGCAGGAAATATTGTTCCCGCTTATCCTAATGAATCGAGCGAAGCCGCTACGATTGAATATGCAGTGGAAGTACTGAAAGTAAAAGACATCATCATTTGTGGCCACTCTGATTGCGGCGCGGTAAAAGGACTATTATCACCAACGATTAAAAGCAATTTACCCTCTGTCGCTTCCTGGGTTAGCCATTCCCATTCCGTATTAGAAGAGATTGGGACAGAAACTAATAATGATGATTTTGCACTCAAAGTACAGATAGCAATTAGAAAGAATGTATTAGCGCAAATTGAACATTTAAAAACCTATCCTCATGTTGCTGAAAAGCTTGCCTCCAAGCAGCTAACGATTCATGGATGGGTGTATCACTTTGAAACAGGTGAAGTCTCTATCTTTGAGCCCAAGCAGAACGATTTTGTTAAGTTGGAGACTGCCCTTCAGCTTGCCATCGAAGAAAGAAGAAACCGAATTGTTAAAACAATTGCCATGAATTACCTGGCGCAATTTACCCACCCTCAAACTGCTGACGACTACCGTGCTTTAATGCACTTTTTTTCGCTGTTAGAAAAGGATTTAACTGCTATTTGGGGACGAATTAAAGGGCAAGTTTTACATAGTCTATGGACCGAATTAGGTGCTCTGTATGATGGTCCCCAGGATCCTGAATTTAGAACCATGGTGAAACTTGGCGTCCAAGTTAAATTGGATAATTTAACCGATTTTCAAAAGAACATTCAGGAATCAGCAGGTTATCATCAGTATTGTAGCCAATTAATTCGTCACACCTTGTTCGGAAGATCAGTGCCATTGCCCAAACTACCGATTGTCATTCCCCATAACGTATATAATCCTCCTAGTATGTAAAGATTTACACCTGGAGAAAGGGCTCCAGACTTTTGCCTGCAAAGCATCGGCTGGGTTGCGCCTGCTCTCCTGGAACAAATCAAGTCCTTTCACTTTACCGGTTACGAATATGGTATAATTTTGGGCTTCCTATAAAAATTATTATGAACAATGAAGATAAAAACTCTTTTTTATAGTTTGCTCATTAGCTTCCACGCTATTGCTGCCCCTCGTTTCGTTCCTGCTGAACCATTGCCCGCCGGGCATTATGAGATTGATGGGCCAGCCCTTTGTGCAACCGCTAAAGAAACACTGGCTTATTTAAATAAAGGCAATCACTATGACCCTCAGGTGATCCATGAAGGCAAGGTTTTTAAACTGCCCCTGGCACGAGTCAAAGCGACCTTAACCTTTATTTGCCAACACCAAAATGAGCTGCAGGACCCTGCTTTTGTAAAAAAGCACTTTGATTTTATTCGCTGGTATCCAGACAGCGAACAAGCCAAAACACTTAGAACCAAACTCCTTCTTGCTAATTTACCCAACGATAAAATTTTAATGACGAAGTATTACGTCCATCGTGCCAAAGTATCCAGCAAACCAAGCCCGGCTTATCCCTTTGCGCTCTATGCGCTTCCAAAAGATGAAGAAGCGCTCACCCTCGAAGAAGCCAATGCCAAACCGGAGCTTGTTCGTTTCCACTATGGCAAACAAGCTATCTTGAAGGGTGCTTTAGCCAATAAAAATGTTCCTGTTCTCGCTTATTTAAATCGAGATGATTTGGAAGCCGCTTTAATGCAAGGCACAGTCGTCGCTGATTTTGGCAACCATGGACAGATAAAAATCTTTAACGTTAATCGCAACAACAACATTCCCTACGATAAAGCCAAAAATCCCTATAAGCAGGAGCGCTATTGGTATTTTAAGCCAGTAAACGGGATCAAAGGATATGGGAAAGATGCTGAGTATAAAATTACCGTCAATAGCCAGGTTACTTTTGCAGCCGATCTTGAGCAGCTTGGCCTCGGAAAACTGCTTATGGTGCAATATCCTGACCAGACCGGAAAAATAAGGACACGAGCAGGTATTCTTGCTGATACTGGTGGTGCATTCCAAAATAACCTTTATCAAGTCGATTTTTTAACAGGCAGTTATGCAGGAAAAGAGGCCTTCTATCAAGCAAACCGCCATTTACCCAATTATGTGACTGCTTACTTCATGGTGTTAAAAGCGTAATATGAAATTTTTTATACCCTTCTTATTTTTTATGAGTTCTCTGGTACATGCCTTTTCTTGCCATGATGCCCAGGTTATTCATAAAGCGCCCATTCAATTTGATCAAGAGCGTATTGCCTTAACCCGGCAGTATCAGTTAACCCATTATGGAATTGACTCCAAATCAATTGAAATTGAACCTAAAATGATTGTATTGCATTGGACTTGCATCCCATCACTCAAAGCCACCTTACGTATATTTAATCCGCCTACTTTTCCCCAAAGCTCCCCCCGTATAAAAGAACTGCCTGGCAACTTAAATGTCTCCAGCCATTTTGTTGTTGATCGCGACGGCAGTATTTATCAGCTTATGCCTGACAATTGGATGGCGAGACATGTGATCGGCTTAAACCATTACGCGATTGGGATTGAAAATATTGGTGGAGTGGACAGTAAAGACGACTTAACCGATGCACAAGTGAGAGCAAATGCGTTTTTAGTTTGTTATTTAAAAAAGAAATACCCGGAAATAACCCATGTTATTGGCCATAATGAGTATTTAAATTTTAAAAATACACCGCTGTGGCTTGAGCGTGATCCCAATTACCAAACCGATAAAAACGATCCTGGGCCGGTGTTTGTCAGTGAAGTTATGCGCTTAGTCCACCAGGGATAGTTGCTCATTTTGTTTGGCTGACAACTGTTTGATAAGTCCCACGCGCTTGCCCATATCAGCCATTTCAGCCGCTGTTAAGAGCGCAGCGATATTCGCCCAGTTTTCTATCAACTTAGAGGGTGCAGCATGCGCAATATCACGAATAAAATATTCTTTATCGTCAGGATTTAAAACTGCAAACAGGGTTTTTAACATCCCGACAATTTCCTCGGCAGTCATGACCTGATAGACGGGATAATCGATCGATTCGAGATCTTCTTTGCTGCACAGGCGAGCAAGCTCTGGCATTAACTGCGTTTCTTCCTTATGAAGATGCTCTAAATTTTCTGCAATCAATTTTCTGTAGCTCAAAGAGAAATGATATCCACTCTCAATTCGTTCTTTATCGGAATTGGCTCTCCTGATAGCCGCAAGTTTATTTTTAAGGGCATTAAAAATGGCTTCATGATGTTGATGATCAGCCTCTACTTCCTGAAAAACATAGCTATTATGTTTTTTAAATAACCCATGAATTTTTTCATCTTCATGTTTGGCATGAAAACCAAGCAAATTGACCAGGTTATTCAGATCGCTCGCAATGTCCTGTACCTGTTGTAGATCACGAAAATCAGTTTTGCCAATTTTATTATCCAGCTCATTCATCACCAGGGTGATATATTTATGCTCTCTATATAAACGTCTTTCTGGACCTTGATAGATCCCGTATTGATCTTGCATTCACAGTCCTCGTGGTTATACCAAGTCTTTAATTGCTGCGATTTTAACAGGTTTCAAAATGATAGCGTATTTGTATTGACCTGGTTTGCCCAATAACAAACCAGGAATAGCGATTAAATCCCCACTCTCATTTAATCCAATTAAGTCTGTTAACTAGCTAACCCAGGCTCAATTCTTTTTTACTGGTGATTCCGGTTTCGCGCCTTTGCTTATAGAATTTGGCAAAAACAAGGTCGCTTTTGTTGCTTCCTGACCGTTTAAATATCGTTTCCAGTCATGATTAATTTTTTCTAACTTTTCATTGAGAATTTTTTCTCTTACCGTAAATGACGAGTTAAAGAGTACATCTTTTGTCAATAAATTCAGTTCTACTATTTTTTGATTGAGTCGATTAATCTCTACCTGTTTTTCTTGCATTTTTGCTTCCAGTAACGAAACTCGATGATGAGCAATCCATGTTGCTCCAATGGATACTGCAAAAGCTAATAACAAGACTGAAATATCTAATCCAGTCATACTAGACATTCTGCTTCCTTTCCCATCTTTCCCTTTTGACATGATATTCTCCCAATAATCAGCCAAGTGTTTTACTCTCCTGCTTATGAATTTGATACCGGTGAAGGGGGTGTAGTTTCCTGTGGCGCAGGTGATATGGCAGTCTCAGGGAATAATAGAAACAGCATTCCCACTATGACCAATACAATGATAATAATTGACAGTTTATTCATAGTAATCCCTTAGCTTTAAGAAGGATAACCTCCTGCCATCCCTTTCTTTCTTCTTAATTATAACCTAGTGTTGGGAATTGGTTGAAAATAAACCATAAATTATTTATTTTAATAGCCTTTATTTTTTCTTTACTTGATTAACTACAATGAGAGAAGGAAAACAACGTTAAGGGAATTTATGACATCACTACAGCATTTTGTATGCGAACACCCTTACTTTAGTATGCTGGTATTTGTGGCGATTGGCTTTCTTTTACGCGGAATTAGGCGACTCAATCCCAAGAGCGTGCGAATAGCACTCACTGAGCTGGAATTGGCTTTGGACGATGAAGACATGGAAAGAGCAAAACATGTCCTGCAACGATTAAAATCAGGCTTCGGTCTCTAAGCTTACGCGACTTGCTATACCTTGTAAAAAAGCAAACCCCTCTCTGCTATACTCTAAGCAACCGATTAGTTTTGCGCCCTTGTTAGCTTCTTTTGGGGCTGAGAAACCATGGCAAAATAGCAGAAGGACTCATCGTGAAAAACCATCGATTCCTACGCATCCTCTTAATAGTACTTCTTATTTTTCCTTCTCTTAATTATGCTGACGATAACGACGTAGCCGCATGGACACGACAGGTTCTTATTTCTACCCTGTCGATTGATTACACGGTAACCCCTGAAAATTTTGCTATTTTACAGGAAAATTATATGCCCACAGCCTGGGAAGCTTTGGAAGATTTTGTTGGTGATCAGGTTAATGTGATACGCGCCGAGAAGTTAACCCTGCATCCAGTTGCCTTAGGTCCAGCGACAGTCGTCAGATCAGGTTTCTCTTTTGGCATTCATTATTGGCGGGTTAATCAGTCCATCGCCATCCCAGAATTAAACATGACTATTGATTTTTCTGTGATCGTTATCAAGGCAAATAACCCGCCTTATTTAATCCAGAATATGACGATGAGCAAACATGATTCTTAACGAATGATGGTGCGGAAGTGCAAGGAAGCAAGTTAAGTTCCCTGCACTATTCTCTTAGGGAAGGCTTACTGAAAGAGAACTCCCTTCTTCATAAGCAGTGACCAGGATGTCACAGGGATTTTGAGGATTCACCCAAGCCCTTTTATCGATTTCGCCTTGCTCACTAAACTCAACACGCCACTTTCCATTTTCCTCATCAATGCTCTGCACGGTAAGGTATATGGTATTGGTATTGCCATAGGTTTGAGAGTAAATCTTCAAATCTGGGGCATAATATTGTGCCAAAGACTGCTTCACATGCTCTTTAAGAGTTTTCAGCTCAACTGCTGAAAGCTCTGAGACGTTAAAGTAAGGCTTAAATCCTACGCGTAATTCTATTTTCATAATTATCCTGTCTAAAGTTTTAACTCGGGCTCTGCACTCGTTATTTTAAAATAATGTTTTTCCAGTACATCAATTTCAAGAAAAATTTGTAATTGCAGCTTATTAAGCGATGCAGAAAAATGTTGCTTTAAGACAGCGATCAATTTCTCACCCACCTTTTGTAAGGTCTCCTCACTGCGACCAGCCAATATTGTCAAGTTAACAAGAATAAAGGCCTGTTGCGGTTGCCCATCAGCGATATAATAATCCTTGCATTCTACTGCCCTGCTCTTGCAATTGCCTAATTGCGCGGGCAGATCTTGCGATAAAACAGCATGGAGTAAAGGAAACACCGCAGTGATCTTATCTTTCTCGATGACATTGGCACTGTATTCTAAAAGCAATTGCGGCATACCATTCCCTCCTCTGTTTTATCGCGCTTTTATACCCGATTTCAGTTCTTTAGAACATAGTTAAGAACGTAGTTACTTTAATTTTTTTATCAACCCAAAATAAATATCTGGCAATAGTGGAATTTTCAGAATTATCTGATAGAATCATCTCGTCTATTTCTGTGCCTCACTGTGAATAACTTTTCTTCCCTTGTTAACACCCCTCACTTACTTAAAATTAATTTTATTATATCCTCTTGATTTTAAAGGATTTTTTGTTTTTGCTTATCATAAACCCATCCATTTTTATCCACAAATTCTGTGGATAATTCTGTGCATTAACTGCTTGAAACCCCTTGGTAGCCAAGCCAAAGATGATATACTCTTGCCATGTTTACGAAAATTGCAGCTTAGAATGCGTTCCTTATCGAATTTCATCTTCAGTATTCTATTGATTTTATTTGCCAGTTTTGTCCATGCTGAGAGCAACTTAAAAGAATTCGAGCAAAAATTAAGCGATTCCGTTATCACGACAAAAATTACTGCCAAATTTACTAAAAACCGTGATCTTAATCCTTTGAAAATCTACGTCTCAACGAAAGATGGTATTGTGACCTTACGTGGCCATGTAAAAAATAGACAAGCCTATGTAGATGCCCTTCGACTTGCCAAAGTAACCAAAGGGGTAAAGGCCGTTGAAACCGATGAATTGGTCATCAAGCAGGTAAACACTGCCTTAACCGATGCTTATATTACTGCCAAAGTCGAAGCGGCTATTTTACGAGCCAAGGTGTTTGACGATGAATCAATTCCGTTAGTCGGCATCAATGCAACCACAACAAATGGTACTGTCACCCTGTCTGGAAATCTCAAGCAAAAAAAATCCATTGTCGCGATAATAAAGCGGGTCAATGCCGTGCGAGGCGTCAAGAAAATCGTTTCTAACTTACAGGTAGTTAACAAGGAAGGTTAATGAAGGATTTCACTCGGTTTAAATTTTTCCTCTGGTATTTTGGCCATTTTCAAGTTCCTTTGATTGGCCATTTGAAACCCAAACTAATCGCTCTCGATGAGCAAAAAATTGTTGCTAAAATAGCTTTAAGAAGACGTAGTAAAAACCATCTTAACTCCATGTATTTCGGCGCCTTGGCAGTGGGTGCTGATCTTGCTGGCGGCTTACATAGTTTCTATCACGCAAAGCGGGCCAACTTGAAAGTATCCGTTGCGTTTAAATCGTTTCAGGCCCAATTTCTTCGCCGGCCTGAATCCGATGTTTATTTTGTCTGTGAAGAAGGCGATCGGGTCAAGGAGATGCTCTTGGAATCTAAAAAGTCCGGTGAGCGGGTAAACAAGCCAATCCAAATCAGGGCTTTTACTGATTATCTTAAAAACCCTGAAGAAGTCGCTACCTTTAGTCTAGAGTTATCAGTTAAGGTATTAAATTAGGGATTAGCGCTTAGGGTTGATTGTCTGCGCTTCGCTGCCCACATACCAAGATGTATGCTCTGCTGCGATACCCAACAAATCAACCCTAAGAACTCAAGCTAGCGACATAGAAACAGTCCCTAATAAAGCTGGAATAAACGGTCAATGAGTGCAAAAAATGAATTTTCGCCACTGGCAAATCGCTGTATTACTCCTCCTTCTTAGCACCTATAGTGTGTTATTTTATTTTGTTTTTACTTATCAATATAAACTCGATTTTTCATCGTTTTACTCCGCCTTTCAGCTTTTTGATACCGGAGATAATCCCTATCAAAGTTTATATACGACTTATCTGCTTACCATAAAAAAGTTATCCGCTAATCTTAATCCACCCATTGTGCTCTGGGTACTCACTCCTTTATTACGCCTTAACTATGATCTGGCCTTGATTATCTGGTCAGGCCTTTCTTTACTGTTAGGATTAATCGGGGCTCATTTTAGTTTTAAGCTGGCCTTTCCTGCCGATTTCATTAAGAAGAATTGGCTGAGTTTATACCTCATTTATTTATCCTTGTTCGCAACAGTCATGGATACGGCCATTGCCCAATTTGGTTCCATTTTATTTTTCTTTATCATGACCGGTTATTATTGTTACCTTAACAACAGAGAATATAGTGCCGGCCTACTTTGGGGCATCATCATCGCGATGAAATTCTTTCCGGCCTTACTTTTTTTCTTTGTCTTAAAACAAGGCCGCTACAAAGTCTTTATGGTCATGTGCGTTACCCTGCTGGTACTGTGCCTTATCCCATGGGTTGTTTTAGGGACAACTATTTACAAGCAATATTTTTCCATGATGACCCGGGTTCTTTGGTACGGTGATAGTTGGAATGCGTCTCTTTATGGTTTTCTGTTCCGTTTATTTATTGATGTGCACGATAAAACACAGAGTTTAATCGCCATTAAGACAGCCTATATTTTTCTATTTTTCAGCCTTCTCTTCTGGTACCTGAAAAAAAGTACCGGAAAATCGACAGTCCAGAATCACCAACCGTTTTGTTTGACCTTGGTCATGATGTTATTAATGAGTCCTTTCGGTTGGTTATATTATTTTCCCTTGTTAATTCTTCCTTTTGCCTGTCTCTGGATAACCGCCATTGATAAAAAAACAAATACGGCTCAATTACTCTTCATGTGGCTTATCAGTTTATTTCTGCTTAACTTCCCAATTGACTATGTTCGTACCACCGATATGCCTACCTTCCTGGGTAAACTTGGTTTTTATTCTTTTTATTTTTATGGTTTATTGCTGATGGCTCATCTGTTGACACGACAACCAATCCTCCCTCCTGCCAATGATCTGAGCATAAACAAAGCGCCTGCCTACTTCACCCCATCACTATCTATTATTATTTCTTTCGGTCTTTTAATTCCCATTATTAGTTTTGTTATGCGCTTATTCTCTATTCCTGGCGTACCCCTGTTGCATTATTAAGGGAGAGGCGCTTTTATTATTTTGCCTAATTGACAAACCCATGCATGCCGTCTAACGTTAACAAGGAATGCTTAATCTCTATGCGACTGAATTTAGGCCATCATGATCAACTTAACCATTCACACACAACCTGATGATGAAACTTGTGGCCCCACCAGTCTACATGCTATTTATCGCTTTTATGGCATGGATATCAGTCTTGAACAGGTCATTAGTAAGGTAGAGCGTTCTCTTTCAGGGGGAACCCACGCCCCCATGTTAGGCAAACATGCCTTACAACATGGATTTCAGACAACGATTTACATTAACAATCTTAATGTATTTGATCCAACCTGGTTCAGAGGTGACCAAGGGGAAGCCTGCCAAAAAATGCTGATGCTTAAGCTAAAAGCACAAATGAAACATAAAAGAGAGAAAGGATTCACTCAAGCAAGCCACGCTTTCCTGGAATACCTGGATCTAGGCGGTCAGGTGCGCTTTCGTACGCTGAGTGTGCAATTGCTTAAAGAGTATTTCTCTCAAGGTATCCCGATATTAACCGGGCTTAGTGCGACTTATTTATATCGTAGTGCACGTGAACGTTTCACTAAACAAGGAGAATCTATTTATGATGATATTCGAGGCACTCCCTGTGGCCATTTTGTTGTGCTCTGCGGTTATGACAATAAAAGGAGACTCATTGTTGTCGCTGATCCGCATCGCGAAAACCCGATTTCCCATGACAATTATTACAAAGTAAGCGGCCACCGCCTAATTAATGCCATCATGCTCGGCGTCCTAACCTATGATGCTGTGTTACTTATAATTCAACCCAAAGAGTCGTGAATGCAAACTATAATAGTAACGGATGACCCACCAAGCTGGGAATTTTTAAGCCCACTCGCCAATATTGTTAATGCTTTAGATTACTTGTCCAGTGAAAATTATCATCAAAGCAAGTCGATGCGGGTGATTAATCTTTGCCAATCCTATGGCCATCAGACCATTGGTTATTATGTCTCACTACTGGCCCATGCCCGTGATCATAAAGCCATTCCCTCAGTCCATAATATCCAGGATGTACTCAACGTGAGTCTATCGATTCTTATTTCACAGGATATTGATGAAGAAATTCAACACAGTCTTCAGGACATTAAGGGGGATGAATTTATTCTAAGCCTCTATTTTGGCCAAAATATGGCTAAACGTCATGCGACCCTTGCTAAAAAATTGCATGGCTTATTCCCCCTGCCAATGCTTCGCTTCATCCTGGAGAAAAAGAAACAGTGGCGGATTAAAAAACTGCTGCCCTTATCACTGAACGATGTTCCCGAGCATCATCTCGAATTTATGAAGCAAGCCGCTGAAAATTATTTATCGAAGAAACGCTTTCACCAATGGCGTAAAAAGCAACGTTTTCATGATTTGGCGATTCTGATTGACCCCTGTGAATTGAATGCGCCCTCTAACAAAAAAGCCTTGGATTTTTTTGTCAGTGCCGGTGAGGAGTTGGGATTAAACATCGACTTTATTGAAAAAAGTGACAACAAATCCATTGCTGAATATGACGCTTTGTTTATACGGGCAACCACTTCCGTTAACCATTACACCTACCGAATGGCAAGACGAGCTGCCCAGGAGAATCTGGTTGTGATTGATGATCCACAATCCATCGTCAAATGCAGCAATAAGGTTTATCTGGCTGAATTAATGCGTAGCCATCAAATATTGACGCCAGAAACTACTTTTATCAGTAAATACGATAAAAATCTTCCAGAGATAGAGTTTCCTTGTATCTTAAAAAGGCCAGACAGTGCGTTTTCCCATGGCGTTCTTAAACTCGATGATGCGAAATCGTTACAGAAATCCCTGAATCAATTTTTCAAGATTTCTGATCTGGTTTTGATCCAACCTTTTATTCCAACGGAATATGATTGGCGTATTGGTATTTTAGATAACAAACCCATTTTCGCCTGTCGTTATTACATGGCTAAAAATCACTGGCAAATTTATAATTGGAATGCCTTGAGCGAGAAAAGAGAGGGGGCAACTGAAACTGTTCCTCTTAATGAAGTGCCTGAAGCCATTATTAAAACCGCGTTAAAAAGTACCCGTTTAATTGGTGATGGCTTATACGGTGTCGATATCAAAAGCCAGGGTGATAAGCACTATGTTATTGAAGTGAATGATAATCCCAATATTGACTTTGGCATAGAAGATAAAATTTTGGGTGATTCTTTATACGAACACATAATGGGTGTTTTTTTACAACGTATTCGCAGGAAACATGGTTATGTCTGATTATTCGCTTTCTTCTGTTTTAGGCATCGAAATTGAGTATATGCTGGTGGATCGCAACAGTTTGAATGTACAACCCAAAAGTGATGTGATCTTAAGTGCTCTGGCAGGGAAACAAGTCAACGAAACAGTACTTCCCAATGGGGATATTGCTGCCAGCAATGAATTAGTGATGCATGTACTGGAACTAAAAAATAATGGCCCAAAACCACCGCATGCCCCCTTAGTAGAGCAATTTCAGCAAGCCATACAATCCTTACAGCCGTTATTAGACCAGCACAATTTACAATTAATGCCTTCTGGCGCCCATCCCTGGATGAATCCACTTACGGAAACAGAACGGTGGCCACATGGTAATAATGCCATTTACCGCCAGTATGATTCTATTTTTAATTGTCAGGGGCATGGCTGGGCTAATCTACAAAGCATGCACGTCAATTTACCTTTTGCCAATGATGGTGAGTTTTGCCAATTGCACAATACGATTCGTCTGCTACTGCCTTTGCTCCCCGCGCTCGCAGCCAGTACCCCTTTCCTTGATGGTAAAGCAACCGGATTAAAAAATTCACGCTTGTATTTTTATGGTAAAAACCAACAGCGGATCCCATCCATCAGCGGCGACATCATTCCCGAATTTATTCGTTCTGAGGAAGAGTACAGAGAAACAATTTTGGCACCCATGTATGACGATATTCGTCCCTATGATCCCGAAGGGATTTTGCAATATGAATGGCTAAACTCCAGAGCAGCGATTCCCAAATTTGACTACAAAGCCATCGAAATCCGCATTCTTGACTCACAGGAATGCGTGCAGGCTGATATTGCTATTGCGCTGGCCATCCATGCTATTTTGAACTATTGGCAACAGAACTCTCCCTATTATTTAGACACCCCTTGTGACTCTAAACGCTTAAAAACAGTCTATGAGCAGACCATCAAAGAGGGTTTATCGGTTACTGTTGATGATGCTGAATTATATAGACAATGGCAATTACCCCAAAAACGGACTCTCAGTTGTCGCGATATCTGGTCGCAACTTCTTGAACGAGTCAGCAGCGATTTGGATAACCCTTGTCAGCGTGCGCTTGAATATATTTTAAGCCAAGGCAATTTAAGCGAGCGGCTTTTACGCGCCTGTGGAAATGACTACACCAAACCAACACTGGCCAGGCTTTACCGCCAATTAACGCATTGCCTCTACACGAATCAAATGTTTAATCCATCATGAAACCCGTGGGTCTTGTAATAAGTTGCGAACATGCGGTTAATACGGTACCTGTTGCTTATCAAAAGCAGTTTGCCCCTTACCGCCACTTATTAGAATCCCATAGTGGTATCGATTTTGGCGCCTTGTTTGTAGCGCGTTATTTGCAACAGGTTTTTAATTGTGATTTTATTCAGGCGCAAGCAACCCGCTTGCTGATTGACTGCAACCGCAGTTTGACTCATCCCCGTTGTTTTTCTGAAATCACGATTAACTTGCCCCAGGCAGAAAAACAGCAACTTATTCAGCAGTATTACTTGCCCTTTCGCCAGGCAGTAGTTGCGAAAATAGAAGAACAAATTGCCCAAGACCGGCAAGTGATTCACTTATCGATTCATAGTTTTACACCAATCCTCAACGCGAAAGAGCGTAATGCAGACATTGGTTTTCTCTATGATCCAGGGCGTGCAAGCGAAAAAATGCTTGCCCGAGAATGGCAACAACAGCTTAAGAAGCACCATAGCCAACTGCGTACCCGGCTGAACTACCCTTATCTTGGCATCAGTGACGGTTTTACCAGCGCTCTACGCAAGCAATTTTTTGATCAAGATTATGCAGGTATCGAAGTTGAAACCAATCAAGCCTTGGTTCGGGATGAGAAAACCTTAATCAAGGTAGCAGACGCGCTGGCAACAACCTTCCCTCGACTGGCGCATGGATGAAGCCTGGGCACGCGTAAAAAGAAAATGGAGCCTGATCGCTATTCAGGCTCTTTAATTCAGATTGGTGTTTGGCAACGCAGTCCTTATTCCTCCCTGACTAGTCTACAATTGCACTTACTATCCTCTCTCTTTGGTTCTATTGAAATGCCAATCCCTAATAAAAGAGAAATCGGGGTGTGGCAATCATTGGAACGAAAAGAGACCCTAAGCTATTAACTGATGACAATGTTGTTTTATAGATTGCCAGGTATTATCTCCGAGAATTTCTTCACTGATCTTGCTCATTGACAAAAAACAACTTGCAGGTGCCATAAGTTCCACTGTTTTAAACATCAATACACGCTCGTCAAAGTTCATAGCCGGCAAATGATTACTCAGCCATTTTCTTCCTTCTTCAGGATCATGATAAACTTGAAATGCCATCATCATTCCACTTAATTCCGGAGCAGCAGCAATCTCCCATAAATTTTGCATAACATATTCTTCTTTATCTATATGGTAAAGATAGTTGGCAATGAACCGATTAAGCGCGCGGTAAAACTCTAACCCTTGTTCCTGGCGTTTCGGGTAATGGTTTGTTAATAACTGAATATGAGCAAAATTTTCTTCCAGATTTAATAGTTCTTTTTTTAATTCTTCATGTTCATTATCCAAAGTACGGGAAGCACTGGGCATTTTTCTGCGTAATAATGGATGGATAAAAATGTCTTCGTGATCAGCATGACTGCGTATACCTGTTAAAAAAACAGCAAGCTCTTCGGCTAGTGGCAATAGCTTTTCCGGCTCATTATAATTAATCTCACCCGCATGCATTGCAAGATTGAACATTTGCTTCCGTTGACACTGATGTACATAGGTATAAAAATCAATTCTCATGGGTCTTCCTATCTTAAATTTAAATAATATTGACGTTCCTCTGGTGGAAACTTTTCAATTGCATACCTTAAAGTAGTGCGGGAAAAGCGGGCATGATGTAGATCAATAAATTGCTTTAACGCCAAAATATTTCGCTTACCAACTTCTCGTAACATCCAACCTGTTGCTTTGTGAATCAAATCTTCCTGATCTAAAAGCAAAATTTCAGCAAGTTTAAGGGTATGATCAATTTCATTGTGGCGAATGAACCACCAGGTTGAGATAATAGCAATACGCCTATCCCAAATGTTCTTAGAATGAACTAATGTGTAGAGTAATGTTTTTTTACGGTTTAAAAGATAAGGACCAACAACATACGGAGCGACCCCATCTACCCCATCCCAATCGCGAATAGTATGTCGATGTTCAATGTAAAAATTAAAAAGATTTAGTTGCTCTTTTTCATCGGCCTTTTTGAACTTTAAGCATAGTATGATATACGCAATGGAGCGTTCATCATGGACATCCGAACTCATAAGTTCAAGAAGATTTGTCAATGAAAGAGTAATGAAATGCTTTGCTATCTGGCGCAGCAAAACTGTCGAAACCCCTAAAAAAATATCTTCTTGGGAATTTTTAAAAAATTTACGTATATTGAGCGCGCTCGATTTATTTTCGTGCTCGAGTAGCTGCTTTTTTAGAACAATTAATTCACACATTTTTTTATCTTCAAATGAATAAGCCTACATCGTATCAAAAAGAAAAATTAGTTATTGGAAAAACCCGACAATTGTCATTGAGCAGGTGTTTTTCTGTATAGGATTTGAAATCATTAATAATAGGAGACTGATCATAATAGTAAGGATTGAATGTCCTTGATTAAAAAATACCAATACGTCTTGAAAGTGAGTTAATGCTGAAAATTTCTTTAGGGTTAACCCAATACGCTGTAAGTTGCGTTCTAAAAGTCCAGACAACTTAATTAAATCACTCTATTTTGACGCCAGAACCTTGTTTCTATAAAAATAGGCTCTAGCAGTCCTACTTGAAGCGTCCAGGATTCCAAGTAGGATTCTTTGCATAAGGCAGGTCATGGCTCTGTAGACACGTCCACAAGCCTTGCGTGAAAAGTTTTTATTTACCTCTCTCAAATCGCAGACTTGAAAGAGTCCCCCCCGATAAAATTAACCACCTCGGCTGCCTCAAAGCGAGTAAATGGCTTGGAGATAAAACCACTTATATAAGCATCTTTCGCCTGCTCATAAAATTGCGCCTCGCTATGAATACTAAGGACAATAATAGGCGTGTCCTTGTTGTGTTTGCTTTCGGTTTTAATTAATTTTGCAACCTCGAAACCATTCTCACCGGGGTATAGGCCTAGATCCATTAGAACTGCATCGTAGGGAACGGTATTGCATTTTTCGATCGCGCTGTCACCATCCGCGGCAATATCGACCACACAATCCAGATCTGTCAAATGTTGTTTAGCAACTACCTGAGCAGGCTGAGAATCCTCTACTACCAATATGCGATAGGGTTTATTCATCTTAGTTTCCTAACTATATCCATGGCTAAAAAATTTGATGGTCGCGCTCTTGCTGCTTAATTTTTAGCCTTCCATAGCGCACAGCTTTTGCTTAATTATAAGCCACACAGAGCTATTTATGCCACATCGCAGGCGCATAAATTCAAAGTGTAGTCCAAATTTAAAAAAAATGTTTCAATTTTTTGCTCATAACCAGTTAGAGTGACCCAGAATAGTAAAGTAAATTATGGAGCAATAGACTCTCTAACTCATATCAGTTATTGCCTGCTCATAATAACAGGGGAAAAACCTTAGGATATTTCTGGCAAACGTGTTGAACAATGCCTCATGCGGAGCTATTTTCGATTGCTATTATTGACTGGACCTAATGTACCAGATCCGGTACACACCCTTGCACCATTCTCAATTCTACAAGAGAATTCGGTTTGGGTTTGTGGGCTACCTCCACTCACTCCTTTTAACTCTTCCCGGGCAATTTTTTTGACTTTCTTGGCGGATACCTTTTTTGTGCGTTTCATTTGAACTCTCCAATCTGGCAATATTTTAATCATAGGTAAGGATTGAACCATTTACCAGCTTGGCTCGACGTATAAAAAATAACCTGTTGATCGCTCTGGAATAATTTTTACGCAGGCACTCACCATTCCCGTCTTAGTACTTTCAGCAGGATAAAGTTAATGTTACGCTCTAAAGCAATACACTAGACCCCGCTTATTTTTCAAGGACTGATTGATGGACTACCAATTAACCAATAAGACAGCGCTTGTGACCGGTTCAACGGCAGGCATTGGATTTGCCATTGCTCAATTACTGGTAAAGGAAGGAGCAACCGTTGCGATTAATGGCCGAACGCAGCAACGGGTAGATGAGGCTATTCAAAAAATAAAATTGACCTGTCCCAAAGCCAAACTCATTGCCCTTCCCGCGGATTTAAGTCTAAAGCAGGATTTTGAAACCATTTTTCACCAATTACCAACCCTGGATATCCTGGTTAATAATTTTGGTATCTATGAGGCGAAACCATTTGGTGATATTTCTGATGAGGATTGGCAACGGTTCTTTGACGCAAATGTGATGAGTGGCGTACGTCTTAGCCGTCATTACCTGCCTGATATGTTTAAAAGAGACTGGGGAAGAATCATTTTTGTTTCCAGTGAATCAGGCTTACAAATTCCTGCCGAAATGATTCACTATGGCATGACAAAAACAGCCCAACTGTCTATCGCGCGTGGCCTGGCGGAAACAACCGTTGGAAGCAATGTTACTGTTAATTCTGTATTACCCGGCCCGACAAGTAGTGAGGGGATCACGCAATTTGTGGCAAACATTGCAAAAGAAGAAAACAAAAAACCGGAGCAAATTGAAAAAGAAGTCTTTACCTCTTTACGACCAACCTCGCTACTCAAGCGTTTCATTACCCCCGATGAAATCGCCGCGATGGTCGCATTTTTATGCAGCCCCCTATCTGCAGCGACTAATGGCGCTGCAATACGGGTTGATGGGGGTATTGTGCGGTCAATTGCCTGATTTTAAGCGGCATAGCCCTCTGTTCTTAGCTAGGTTCGCGGATTTCTTGGGTTTCTTGGAAGCCCATGAAATCTAGGATCCGAAAGGTCTTGGTCTTGTAAACTCTCTCCAGTACCGAGGTTGCCTGCACGACCTCCAGAAATATTCTTCAGATCCTCTTTTTTAACCGATTTTTTCGCTTTATTTTGTGAAGATTCTTTGGAAGACTGCTTCATGATTATGTCCTATAACAAAGAAAATATTCCCTAAGTATAGTTTAAGCAACAGCACAGAACTGGAGTGTCCTCCGATACCGATTTAATTTCTTCATTATTAGCCTTGGGAAAAAAAAGCGCGCACCTATTCCCATAAGTAAAAAAACAAGATATAATGTTTAAAAATTAAACAATCTGGAGAATTAACATGCCGTCTACAACTAAACCCAACTATGTGGAAACCGATATTTTACCCGATGTTGATAATCCAGGATATGGCAGATTTCGTGAGCACGTTTTCTTTGGCGCTGCACGCACTCATTTGGGAATGTCAACTCCAAATCCAGATGCAGGTCTAACCCGTATCAGCCAAGGTTTGAATGATCCTGCCGTTCAACAACAAGTCACTAATAAATTAGAAATCGTAGCCCGAAATCAGGAAACTGCTGAGGCATTAGAAGATGTTCTTCCTCCAGAGCTTATCTCCGTGGTGAACAAGTTTTAATTTATCGTGGGCTAACGCGCAAGAAGTGCACTCACGCACCTATTGCGCGTTACCAGTCTTATTCCAAAACTTATCAATATCATTTTAATTGTCTGTTGTCATACCAGCCATATAATAAATAGCTGCTGCTATCGCTTCATCGGAGCAATTCTTATTCGAGTCATCGGCTTCTTTACATAAGCCGCCATGAGGCATTAATCCTTTTCCAGTGCCTACTTTATAGAGTAAGTAATCGATCGCTGTTTTAAATCGGGTCGGGTTATTCTTCGACTCCATGATTGCCTTATTAAATCGGATAGCCCATGCCTGTTTATTGAATGCAGCCGGAGCATGCATCCCCGGAGCAAAACGAGGATCATGACAAGTTTGGCATGTCATTTCATAAGTCTTTTTACCTAAATCACTGGCCATGAGGGTGCTACTAAATGCAATGAGGAGACTAAGTAATATTGTTTTCATTGGAAATCCCTGTATAAATTAATAACAATCCATAAATCCGGGTTACTTTTCAATTTTAACAATTAACGATTGAAAAATCTTATTGGATTTTAGAATACCTACACTATAATCAAATCAATATTAACCGGGATTACATAATAAGATAAAACCCGCTTATGAGTAACATCTCTACCAACCTTGACCCTTTGATTCATGACGCCACATTGTATCTCCATGAGACAAAGTCTATTCTCGGTAAACTGCCTCAAATAGCAACGGACGATGAGGATTCTTCGGATGGTGAAAAAATTCTTACCATTCAATTAATCCTGCAATACCGTTTAAGCGGTGAAGATGCCTTGAGCTTTTTGTTAAAAATAGATCAAAATTTGCTTTATTTACTCGGAATTCAGCCTCAGCATTCGGCTAAAATGAATATCGATCGCTTGGCTTATGCGGTAGGAAATGAAGATTTAAGACAACTCTTAACGATTTTAGGAACATTAGCGTCTTCCCTCTCCAAGATTATTGCTCGTTATAAAAGCAGCCATACCTCTTTTTCATTCAAAGACAAAAAGCCTCAAAAACAGCACATGATGACAAAGGCCTTGGCTCAACTCCTTGACAAACAAAAGCAATTCTTAGATGTCTTGCAGAAGCTGAATTTAGAAATAGAACAACTTTTAAAACTGCAAGCTTCAGGGCCTATTTTGGATCACATTGCGACCCTAAGAGGATCCATTTCACAGTTTCCCCAAGCCATCATTGATGGTCTTGAGCAGGCAAAACAGCTCTATCATCAAGTGAATAAACCCCCTTTGCTAGACTATCAACTTGATACTTTACTAAAAAAAACTGAACAAGTGCTTCATTCAATGCCAAGTCCCTATAATCCCCATCCGCATTACCCCATCAAACAGTTTGATCATCCAATGACCTCTGAGCAACTTGAACAACGCGCTGCGGCAAAACGATTAAGGCCTTTCTTTGGGTAACGAATTAAAATGGATAGGATAGGTCAGGCCACCTTAATGATGACCTTCGTATTCTACTAAACTCTCATCTTGAGTATTATCTTGAAAATGAGAGGAATCCCATTTCCAGTTTCTAATTTCCGGTAAATCTTGCCCATGTTGTCTGATGTACTGTTGGTGCTCTAACAATTTTATTTTAGTATTCTCAACCAGTTTTTGTTCTTCGCTACCTGAATGGGGTAACTGGTTAAGCACTTCCAGAACCAGGTGGAAACGATCCAATTCATTTAATACCGTCATATCAAAAGGTGTCGTAATAGTCCCTTCCTCTCTATATCCTTTAACCTGTATATTTTTATGGCCGGATCGGTTACTGGTCAGACGATGGATGAGCCATGGGTAGCCATGATACGCAAAAATGATTGGTTTATCCTGAGAAAACAACCGATCAAACTCTTCGTCACTTAGGCCATGCGGATGCTCATGGGCCGGTTGCAATTTCATTAAATCAACCACGTTAATCACGCGAATTTTTATATGGGGTAATTCAGCACGTAAAATAGAAACTGCAGCCAAGGTCTCAAGGGTAGGAACATCGCCTGCACAGGCCATGATGACATCAGGGGATTTCCCTTTATCATGACTTGCCCACTCCCAAATCCCTATTCCATTAGCGCAATGCTGTTTTGCTTCTTCCATTGAAAGCCACTGCGGCGCTGGGTGTTTTCCGGCAATAACCACATTGACAGAATGTTTACTCTCCAAACAGTGATGCATAACAGACAACAGGCAATTGGCATCGGGAGGGAGATAGGCACGTATTATTCCTGCTTTCTTGTTGACGATATGGTCGATAAACCCAGGATCTTGATGTGAAAACCCGTTGTGATCTTGTCGCCAAACATGGGAGGTGAGTAAGTAATTTAATGAAGCAATTTTTTTACGCCAGGGAATCGTTGATGTGACCTTTAGCCATTTGGCGTGTTGATTGAACATGGAACTAATAATATGAATGAAGGCCTCATAACAATTAAAAAGGCCATGGCGCCCTGTCAATAAGTAGCCTTCTAACCACCCTTCACATTGATGCTCGCTCAATACTTCAAGCACCCTGCCTTGCGACGCTAAAAAGCTGTCAGTGGGGACGATCTGGGTATCCCATTGGCGATTCGTTGCCTCAAATACAGCTTCTAATCCATTGGATATGGTTTCATCCGGCCCAAATACACGAAAATTTTTTGCATTTAACTGGATTATATCTCTGATATAGGGTCCCAAAACATGGGTATCCCCTATCCCCTGCATGCCGCGCCTGGACAACTGAACCGAGTAGTTCTCAATTGCAGGTAATTGGAGTGGCTGTAATAATAATCCGCCATTTGCATGAGGACTTGCACTCATCCGTTTTTCATTTTCGGGCGCCAGGGCACTTAACTCATTGAGTAGCCGACCCTGCTCATCAAACAGCGTCTCTGGTTGATAACTTCTAAGCCAATGCTCCAGGATGTTTAGATGTTCTACATTGCTTGAGCAATTAGCAACCGGTACTTGATGGGAACGGAATGTCCCCTCAATCGGTATACCATCAACCACCTTAGGGGCGGTCCAACCCTTAGGCGTTTTTAAAATAATCATCGGCCAGCGCAGGCGTTGGGTATTGTTGTTAGAGCGCGCATCGTGCTGAATACCCTTAATCTGCTCAATGACCGTTGCAAGGACGGTTGCCATCTTCTCATGCATCAGGAGAGGATCATCGCCTTCGACCCAGTAAGGCTCCCAACCATAGCCGTAAAATAATTGCTCTAATTCCTCTTCCGTAATACGGGCTAAAATCGTTGGATTAGCTATTTTATAGCCGTTTAAATGAAGGATAGGCAACACAGCACCATCCGTTACCGGGCATAAAAATTTATTGGAATGCCACGCCGTGGCCAGTGGTCCGGTCTCTGCTTCCCCATCGCCAATCACACAAGCAGCAATTAAATTCGGGTTATCAAATACCGCACCAAAAGCATGGCTTAACGAGTATCCCAATTCGCCGCCTTCATGGATAGAACCAGGACATTCTGGCGATGCATGACTTGGAATCCCACCGGGAAAAGAAAACTGGGCGAACAATTGACGCAAACCGTTTTCGTCTTGAGTAATAGCCGGGTATATTTCGCTATAAGTTCCTTCAAGGTAAGCGTTGGCGACCACTGCAGGGCCACCATGCCCTGGACCAGAGATATAGATCATATTCAGATCATATTTCTTAATGACGTGGTTTAGATGGGCATAAATAAAGTTTTGTCCTGGCGTTGTTCCCCAATGCCCTAATAGCCTGGGCTTAATATCTGAGAAAGCCAAAGGACGTTTCAGCAGTGGATTGTCGCGTAAATAAATTTGTCCCACTGACAAGTAATTCGCTGCCCGCCAATAACCATCTATTTTATTCAGTATTTCTTGATTCATTGTTTCTTTTCGTTTTTAAAATAAGCCCATTGAATGAACAGGTATTAAAGCTAATAGGGTGTGAATTATATCGAAACACTCGATAAAAAGTCTTGAATCCTTATCAAAGTTGAATCGATATTCTGATTTTAGTTATATTAACGCATAATAAGTCGAAAGGTTATTTAATTTATGAATACTGTAGAAGTAATGGCGCCCACAACCATTGGTGTTTACCTGGGATCAAGTATGGGAAACAACCCCTCTTTTAAAAACGCCGTTATCTCTCTAGGCAAAGGAATTGCCGAATACGGATATACCGTCGTATACGGCGGGGGAGGAACTGGTTTAATGGGACTTCTTGCTGAAACCGTTAAAACGTTTGGTGGAAGAGTGATTGGGATAACGACGGAGCACCTTGCCAAAATAGAACCACCCAGTGATTTTTTAGATGAATTACATATCGTGGGCTCTATGTATGAGCGAAAACGTTTAATCCATGAAAAATCAGCGCGTTTTATCGCAATGCCGGGAGGGATTGGGACATTCGATGAACTATTCGAAACCTGGTGCGCCATCAAAATAGGCGTCATTAAAAAGCCTCTTGGCTTGGTCAATATAGAAGGGTATTTTAACTCCATGATCCAGTTTGTAACGTCCTGTAGTACTGATTATGACTTTATCAATGGACAAGACATTAAAATTCCAACCATCTATGATGAGATTTCGGTCTGTATAGAACACTTAAAAGAAGGGCGACAAGGTAATTTGTTTGACGTTTCTACCGAGGTAAATTCGGATCATACCAATAACAGATATAACTATTCTGTTGAAACGTTTGAGATAAGTTAACTTTTTATTGCAGGCAAGTTGATTAAGGTTCGCTATACCCTAATTGCTTTAACCTGCTTTTTTGCTAACTACCCTGAAAATTTGTAAGACATCTCTTACAAAATCTACTTACTATGTCTTAATGACGCACACAAAGAATTAAGCCATACTTATCTTATTGGGGAGTTGCAGATATCAGGACAGGATGTCCTTAAAAAGGGAATCAACACAAGGATGTGTTGGCCACAGGAAGTGGAATTTGCAACTTACCAAATTAATCTATTTTTCTTCCAGCCACAGCTCCGCATTGATTATTCCAAACTACAACCCGACAATAATTGTGCTCGTATATTTCTTAATTTTTGAAAAATGGATTGCCGATGCTGCGTGGCTTTTCTCGTATGGATACCTTTGGACGCTGCAATTTGCTTAAGCCCGCTCTATCTTTTCGGTAAGTTGCTCTGGCCTTATAATTTAAAATGTCTACTAATTAAGGCCTCGAGGTCGTCCGTTGAAGTCGTTGATTTAGATTCTTTCACTTCACTATCTATTCCACTTGCGTTAATTTTTTTAATATCCTTCGCCATCTGAACATTGCTGGCAAGAAACCTGCAAACCTCTGAGGTTCCCCCCAAGCAACTTTCTTTGGGAAGTTTCAATATCGTGCTAAAAGAGCTTCCCAATCCAACCGATTTGAGCTTCTCTTTAACCCCGGGATATGCGTCAATTGCGTCCTTCTCTGCCTGGGGCAAATTTTCATAATATTGTTTGAATTGAGAAAAAGCCTCTCCTCTGACAAGATCCTGTAATGAAATATCCATATCACTTAAATCTTCCAACTCTTGGCGGCTATATTTAGCTCGAACACTGTCTTCAAAATCCGCATCCAGGCATCGCATCCCGGATCGATTATAAAGACTCATCATCTGCTCCACTGTTTCATCACTGATCACGTCAAGATATGGCTCTTTATCCTTAGTGTAGTTTTTAAAAAACTCCGCGAGATAATCACTCATGCCCTTTAATTTTTTCATATCTCTTACTGAAAAATTTTCTTTGGCGTAGAAATTATTAAGCTCATTGCATCTTTTGGTATGATCTTCAAGTTCTTTAATGGTAAATGCCCATTTTTTTCCTTGGCTATCAGTGCTTACAAAAAGAGAGCTCGATGGAATCGTGTCTATGTCTGTACCATCTAAAGTTTCTGGGTTAGAGACGGTTATTCTTTTACCTTTGTACTTAATTTTGGGCATGGATGCACCATAAAAACGTATTTTACTTAATTATAGGTCTTGATGATTTCAAATCAACCACGATAATAGCAGAAAGCCCCCACACATTGCGGTTTAATGGGTGCACTACAAAACCTCAAAAGGCTACCATTGCCCTATATTAGGCTCCGAAACCCAAGGCTCCTGTACTGGGTGGGGATTTTGCTGTTTATAGAGGAGGAGACGGCTCGGCCGCCACATTCGAGTCGGTACCGTCGCCCGTCTGCGTTTGGAAACCTTAGGTCGAACAAAAAACTTCAAACTTGCAGAGCTTATGCAGCAAGTAGCCTGGGTGAAACGAAGTGAAACCCGGGTTACAGTCCTGCGGACCTTCACTCAGACTACATTGATTCGTTTGTTGTTTCGTCAGGAGAACCAAGTTTTGTAAGATATTAGGCTGGCTATTGCACGCTTCTAAAAGTGGCCCCCCCTATTGAAGAGCCAACCAGCTTGCTTTTAATTGCATCGTAATTTATTTTGTACCTAGTGATAGGGCCCGTTTCATAAGATAAAAAAGCCCCCTTAAGGGATTAACCATGTCTATTTTTCGCCACTTTGGGCTCAATATTATAAACGCCTTCCATTCCTTTATTCTTGTTTTTCGCTTTCTGGGCCACTTACTTTATAGCCTTGCCCGCATCATTTTGAGGAAGGTATCTGTGGGCTGGCCTAATACCATGGAGTTTATGTATTATGCAGGAGTGCGTCCTATCCCTTCATTAGTTCTTATTTGCTTAATAATCGGTATAACCGTTTCACAAGCCGTTTATTTTCTCTTACAACCCTTTAACATGCACCAAAGAATTTTACCTACTGTGCAAAATATTTTAACGCATGAAATATTACCTATAGTGATTGGTTTTATTTTATGTATCCAAATGGCTTTGCATTTGATCAACACTCGTTTAGAAGAGCACCATAGAAATCCGGCGGATTTTATTCTTACTCATGTATGGCCAATTATTATCGGTATGAATATTACGTCATTAATCCTATATATTTACCTTGTTTCATCCATTTTTGTCAGTTCTTATATTAGCTTTCATTTTTTATTTGGGTACACAAATAATGAATTTTTGATCCATATCCTAAATTCTACGACAACATTTGATCTGATTTATTCACTCGGTAAGACATTAATTTTATGTATTATTGTTGGGTTTTCTGCCAGTTATTATTATTACGAAACAGCCGTTAAAAATATCCATTTGAGAAAAGCCATCTCTCGAATTCTGACACGTAGCTCATTCTGGTTAATCATAGCCAGTATGTCCATCACCTACACCTTTCAAGGATAAGAATGCAACAAGACCGAGTCTACACATTAGTTGGTTTTTTGGGAGCTGGGGCCCTCTGTTTACTAATCTTAGGAAGTGTGTTTTTTTATACCGAGCATAAACGTGCTCAAGCCCAAACTTTTGTTATGTTTTTTAATGGATCTCTAAAAGGATTGGTAATTAATTCTCCGGTGACCTATCTAGGAGTGAAAATAGGTGAGGTTAACTTTATTGAACTTACTGAAGATAAAAAGAGAAATAAAGTCCGTATCCCAATTTATGTGCGATTTTTTGTTAACAGGAACTACAGTTTTAGCCAAGACCCAGTTCACCTACTGATTAATGATGGGTATGTAGCAAACATTGGCAAACCCAACTTGTTAACTGGTGTTGCTGAAATTGAATTAATTCCGTCAGATTCTTCCAGACAATTCAAGCAAACCTATTACCAGGATTATCCTATTTTCCCGACTTATAATAAAGTTGAACCCTATACATCCATGGAAGAAGTGTTCGAGGCCGCTAAAAAGACGTTTGAAGATATTAGCGAATTAGTCCGCTCAAAAGAAATCAAAACCACCTTGGAATCCTTACAAAAAATGTCCGATAGCTTAGATATCTTAGTGTCTAGCCTAAATCAGAATGTCCCCGGTGTTGTGACCTCTTTGAATCAAAGTTTAAAACAAATTACTGCTGCAGCTTACTCCACTCAAAACCTAACTGATTACTTGTCCCGATATCCGGAATCTTTGCTCCGAGGTAAGCAATAAAATGAGGAGATTATTTTCCATGTTCTGGCGCATCCGCAAAAAAAACTCTTTAAATAGAAGGCTAGATTCCTTTTGCGCTTTTATCCATCGTCTTTTTATAACTGACTATCGCTCATCCAAACCAAGTAATGATAATCGTAGAAAGATACCCTTAAAGAGCAACATCATACTACTCACCACTCTAATCCTCTGCGGATGTGGTAAAAGTAAAGAATCACAGTTTTATATCCTAACCCCACTCCCCCCTCAAAAAAATCACCATTTCTATAATCATGTACAGATAGGTATTGATAGCGTAACTATTCCTGATTACATAAAGAAAAAACAATTAATGATTAATCAATCTCCAAATCACTTGAATATTGAAGAATTCCATCAATGGGCCGGGTCTTTGGATAAAAATATAACGCTTGTCTTAACCACCAATCTTTCTACATTAATACCTGGAGCTATCGTTCAAAGCGCTCCATTGGATACTAAATTTCACCCCGATTATCATCTTCAAGTAGATATTTCACAATTTGAAATTGATATTCATGGCGCAAGTATCTTAAGAGCTGAATACATTATTTATCGACAGGAAAAACTAATCCATAAAGGAAATGCTTACTATCATATTAGAATTCCAGTCGTCACAACTGAGGCACTGGTAAAAAGTATGAATACCAATCTAACCAGTTTATCAATAAAAATAGCTCATTCTTTTATTAAAAATAATAAGTGACGCCCCTACAGTTTTTTTGATTCCAGCTAGCAAATAGCCTGAAAATTTCTAAGATATCTCTTACAACATTTACTTACTATGTCTTAATGACGGACATGAGCAATTAAGTCATACTGGCAACTATTGGAAGTTGCAGATATCAGGACATGATGTCCTTGAAAAGGGAATCAACACAAGGATGTGTTGGCCACAGGAAGTGGAATTTGCAACTTACCAAACCAATCTACTTTTCTTCCAGCCACTGCTCCGCTTTGATTATTCCAAACCGCAACCCGACAAGAGTTGCACTCGTATATTTCTTAATTTTTGAAAAATGGATTGCCGATGCTGAGTGATTTTTCGTATGGATACCTTTAGACGCTGCAATTGACTTAAGTCCGGGTAAACCAAGGCTCGACTTGAAATTAAATACGATTATCCAGAGACTTGACCCTTGCCCCCTCTAACTTAATGTTCAAGAAAACAGATAATTCACTGGGGTTATGCAAAACGTCAGCCAAGGTATAGCGTTCCAAGACTTTCATAAATGCAGCCTGGGCTTCATGCAGGACACCCTTTAATTTGCAGACAGGGGCGATACAGCAATTGGCTTTTTCTTTATTAAAACAAGGGACCAAATCAAAATGGGGCTCCAGTTGAGCAATTAATTGACCTAAATTAATCGCTTCCAATTGGGCGGCCATTAAAATGCCCCCCTTCTTGCCCCGAATGGTTTTAATCAGTCCAAGTTTGGCTAAATTGTGAATGATTTTAATCAGGTGATTGTTTGAAATTCCATAGGCCTCTGTAATGTCCTTTATCGTGCAGGACTCTTTTCTGAGAGCAATGTAAATCAAGGCGCGTAAGGAGTAATCAGTAAATTGTGTCAGTTGCATCATTAAATCCAGCTTGTTAGTTGACGCTGATTATTTCTTTTTATAAGATGTATTGCAAATACATCTTTAAGGAGTATACCATGTCTGAATCGCTATTTTCGCGTTTGGGAGGCCAACAGGCAGTCAATACGGCTGTTGATATTTTCTATCGTAAAATGTTGATGGATGAGCGTGTGAGCCATTTTTTTGATGACATTGATATGGACCAGCAAATCTTAAAACAAAAAGGATTTTTAACCATGGTGTTTGGAGGCCCTAATCACTACAGCGGCAAAAACATGCGTGAAGGTCATGTCCATTTAATCAAGCGTGGTTTAAATGATACGCACGTAGATATTGTGATTGAGCATTTGGGTGCAACCCTTAAGGAATTAGGGGCTACAACAGACGATATCAACCAGGTAGCTGCTATTGCCAATAGTGTTCGCGATGACGTGTTGGGTCGTTCATGAGTACGATCAATTTTAATAATCAATCCTATCCCTTGGAGCCGCGGGAAAATGTACTCCAATGTCTTCTGCGTCATGGTGTAGATTATCCCAACTCATGCCAGGCGGGTATTTGCCAATCTTGCTTGATTAAAGTCAAGGATGGGGTAATTGACCCATCCTGGCAGGAAGGATTGCCTGAAGCGCTTAAATCGCAAGGCTATTTCCTGGCCTGTCTGGCACAACCACAAACTGCCCTTCAGGTCGTTGCACCTGAGAGTGCCGAATGTGAGGTCACAGCGCAAATCATTGAGCTTAAACCCCTTAACTACAATGTTATGCAAGTTAAACTTGGTGTAGCTAATTTAACACCTTGGATACCGGGACAGTACCTTAATCTGATTAATCCTGAAGGCACCATGCGCAGCTACTCTATAGCCAACATACCCCTGCAAGAAGGCTTTATTGAATTACAGGTTAAAATCTATCAGGGCGGGCGTATGGGACAATGGCTGATGAATAAGGCAACGAAGCAAACAGAGGTTAACCTTAGAGGTCCTTTTGGCCGTTGTTTTTACTATAATCCCCAGCAATTAACCTTTGATATGTTATTAGCAGGAACCGGAACAGGACTCGCCCCCCTCATTGCCATTATCAAAAGCGCGCTAAGAAAAAATCATCAAGGACGCATCACGTTGGTTCATGGCGGCATGACTGACAAGGACATTTATTTTCAGGAAGAACTGGACACCTTATCGGCGGTATTTAACTCCTTTGTTTATGACCCTTGTGTAGTGCAAAGCCAGGGACGTTATCCTGAGGCGTTAATTGAACGAAGGGTATTGACACACCTCGCTAACTCCCATGATACCCGGGTCTATGTTTGTGGTCCTAAAGAAACGACCCATAAACTTAAAACCACTATCTTTCTTGCAGGCGTTCCTTCTAAACATATTTTTAGTGATCCCTTTCTTTAACGATGATCGATTGATTCGGCTCTGTCCTAAAAACAACTGCATTTCATCATGTACTGACGGAGCAAAAAGTGAGGGCTTGAATTTTGAACTGGCGTCAACCAGAAGCCAAAATTCAAGCCCTGCCCCCTATGCTTGTTACTAAGGTTTATTACTACTTACTTTTCATAATCAAATGGTAATCATAGAAAACCCGCTTTAATGTAGGGCGACGTTTTTCGCGTTTTAACGACTTTATCAAATGATTGGCCGCTAAAACCTCTCTTTTTTTAGCATCCAATTGATCCTGGAGTTGTTCTTGCCTCCGGAGGAAGATATGCTGCATTTCACCAATCTCCTCAACCAATCGGCTATTTTCATTCAACGTTTGGTGAAGGTCTTTTTCTAACTGTGTTTTATCATGAGTTAATTCATGGACATAGGAATCAGTAACAAACAATTTATTTTCAATTTCTTGCAGCGAATGAAGAATATAATTACCGAGTGGAATGGTTTGATTGGAGAGTTGATTCAGAGAATCACTGTATATTTCCAACTCTTTAGCTAAACATTGCAGGGATATAATGGCTTGTTGTAACTTATTGCCGTCTGGGCTTAGCTCCGTAAGAGAGGGTGAAAGAATATCTCTTCTTAATTCAGAGTCTTGCTGTTGCTCCCACCATTCGTAGAGATGCTTTATGGCAGCATCACGGGTTATCTTGGCTTTTGAACAAATTTCTTTTACATCTGGAATATTTTTTTTGCCATTTTGCTTAAAAAGCTCATTGATTATTTCTAGAACATGAGGTGCTACCGATTTATTATTGTTTTTCATATCAAACTCCTCCCATTTAAAAAGCAGGCACTGCATTCAAACAACAATTCGTCCAGCGAGTCGGCATTTTACGAAGAACAACGCCTGATGCATCAAAACACCATCAACCTAAAGCGCCTATTCATTTTCAAACTCCTTTTTTATTGTCCAACCTATTTTCATCACATCGAGACAAATCTGTCAATAAATTTGTGACAAATATCTTTAAAAAATTTAGCGGCAGATATTTGACTTTTTCCCCTGGTTATAGCAGGATGAAATCTCCACAAAAAAATAAGGACTAAATAATGAACAAAATTAAAATGACTATTTTTGCATTATCCTTGGTGACAGGGATTGCCTCTGCATCCTCGTCTTGTGATGGTTTTCAAATTAGATTGAAAAATAATCTCGCTGATGATTTGTGGGTAACATCCATTAACTTAAAAGGAGCAGAAATTCAGCCAGGCGCTTTTGAAAAATTAAAGCGTCAATCAGAACAAGTATTTACAATTAACCGTACTACTCAAAATTTACCAATGACAGGGGAGTTTACTCTTCATACCCTCTCCTTTCCCGCAAAAACCGTAAAGATTCAGTATACCCTGGAGGATAAGGTCGCTTTTTGCGAACATACCGACAACTCTCCGCGAGGTGATTACGCTGCAGAAAAAAGTCGTATCTTGGGCGGAGTCCAGTATTCTATCAATAACCAATAGCCTTTATGAGGTCAAACCTGGCCATGTGTTTGACCTCTCTATCGATCCTTGAGCACTATTGACAAGAATAATAATCATCAAGGGATCTTTTCTTAACCAATGAATTACATCACTTATTGAAAAATAAGGATTACCAATTAGTAATTTGGCTAAAACACGAATGAGACATTGAATCTAACGTATTTGAGGAGGTTTTATGAAAGTAAAACAAGCCATTACTTATACCTTGGGGATAGTACTGACCCCCTTGTTTTATAGTGCGAATGCAGCACAATGTTCTTACGAGTTGCCTCCCAATGAACAGCTGACTCTTAACGGCAATGAAAACAGCACAAGAGAGTTAAGCTGCGAGGTAGAACATAGTGGGCAAGAAAGCGATTATTTGATAGATTTTGTCTCTGAAACAAATACAAGTTTCGTCAACAACTTAATGATGCCAGAGGGCACCATAATGAGTTTATCTTTTGCGTCGATGAATAACAATGAGTTAAGATTTGAGTTAAAACCAAAAGCCAGATTAGGCATTACCAATGACTCTGCCGATTTTATACGATTGAAATGCATCAATTCATAAAGCAGAGACGCATTAATTATTGAGTGTCGTTTTAACTATGCAGGCGGGCTTGACCCGCTTGCTCTATTTAAACTGTTTCCTATTTTACGGAGGAGCGCATTAAAATGCTGATTACCCAGGAAAAAGAAGATGACAAAATCCAGTTCCGCATTCGAATGCATGCTTCGGTATTAAAGGAAATTGAGGACTATTGCCAGTGGGCAGGCATTCAATATAAAGATTATTTTATCCAGCGTGCGTGTGAGTATATTTTTACTCATGACGAGGAATGGATTAATTATAAAAATAAAATCCAGTGAAATTGTCGGTTTAAACGTCGTTGAGCACGACAGGCTCTAAACGCCTGTAGCACTTATAGGGCCATAGAACGCTATGGGCAGTACCTGAATTTTGATTTTCTAATGATACTCATTCAACATTCACACCCTGCCCCATTGACTTAAAAAATTCAGCTAGAGGACAAGGACTCCCTTTTGGCGTCACCCTTGATGGGCGAGATCAAGCGAAACCAAGCGAACACGCTCAAGGATATTCTTTTACTTAAAATCAAATTTAGTATAATCTTCGAGCATCATGAATTCTTATGGATTTCCTTTATCATGCTTGATGCATTTCAGAAAAGTGAATTAGAAAAAATCAGACAAAATACTGGGTATCTTGCACAGCTTTCTGGGGATCTGATTGCTCATGAAGAGTTCATGCTTGAGGCGATAAAAATAAGCGCATTGGCAATGTACCATGCTGACCCTCAACTACAAGATAAAAAAGGCTTTGTTCTTGCGGCAATTGAAATTGATTGCGACGCTTACATGTATATATCCGATAGATTAAAAGATAGCGAAAGAGTAACTTTTGCAGCGATAAGAAAAAAACCCAGCTTATATTTTTATTCTTCTGAACGATTACAGGCAGATGAGGACTATAAAAATAATACCTTGAAAATTAATAGTTGGTACCCATGGATAAAACTGCATAAAGTATTAAAGAATAATTTTTGGGAGGGGCTGAAAGATGCTTTCTCAATCATGTATGGGGATTATGGGATCCTGAAAAAAATAAATGGCAATGAACTGGATCCAAATCAATTGAAACATGGACTCGTGGATATCACCTTGATCCCTCAATTATCCAATGCCTTAATTAATTATGGTATGCCTGGGAAACCGCTTAGTACTAATCCTTTCAAATATGCCAGGGATGAAGAGCGATGGAATGACGCTCCCCTGCTTAGAACCATATCCGCTTGCATCGGATTTGGTTTACAATTTTTAAGATTGGCAATGGCTGCAGCAGCAACGTTAATGGTTCTCCCTGTCGTTGCATTAGTCCATATACTAAAATCTCCTCTTGCCTATTATTATCAACATCAATTACTTCAGCTTGAAGGGGTAATCTACAATGCGACTACACAGCAACCTATCTCTAATGGGCCCTCTACATTAGGAGAATTTGCTGCAATCACTGACTCCAGCTTAGGTGATTTATGCGGATACAAATCCTCGGATCTAACCTCTTATTCCTCCGGGAACTCGACGTTCTCTTATTATGGCGGATTACGTGGCACGCAACCAAACCTCTTTTTTCGACCCTCAGCGAGCAATAACCCAGCTCAGATTAAAGCGCAACAACTTGTAACTGCACTGGAAATAAACGAAGAATATGACCCCAATGACTCAAGATCAGAAGCGATAGGGCGCTCTTTTTGGTAATCCTTGCGGATAGGCATCTATCGTAAGATGCCGTTACCCCCACTCTCATAGAGAGTTGGATCCCATCAAGTTTCTAAACAATTAAGAAATTCAAACTTCAATGGCAAATTCGATCCATGACGCAATCAATTGTTTGTGAATAGTTTTCTTGATAACAAAATTCACTGCCTAATTTGTTGCTAGAAATTACAAATAAACATCATAATACTTGAAAATTAAACACATTTATTATTTAATAAGCGTCCCTGAGGTGATCCCCTAGGCATGAGATCCCAGTTACAGTAAGAGGTTACCCAATGATATATCGCTTTTTTTTAATCGCTCTTTATTGCTTTTGTGCAGTTAGCTTTGCTTCAAGTAACCCAATTCTACCCAATGATGCCGACAGCACATTAATGACAATCTATAACAAATATAAAGCGGTTAAAAAAGGGCAGAATGCTTCCTATATCCCTGAACTTGCCAAAACAGACTCCCGATTATTTGCCATCTCAATTGCCACAGTGGACGGTCATGTCATTTCTATAGGGGATGATCGCATTCCATTCTCTCTGCAATCGATATCGAAGATTTTTGCTTATGCACTTGCTATAGAGGACAATGACCCCCAAACTATTTTTAAAGAAATCGGATTGGATGCAACTGGTGAAAAATTTAATTCTATAGCAGCAGTTGAGAATAAAATAGGCCAGGCAAACCCCTACGTGAACGCGGGTGCCATACAAACAACGAGTTATATCAAGGGGCATGATTCTCATGAAAAATGGAATAGGATGTTGACTCTGTTTAAAGCCCTGAGTGATGGAAAACCTTATCTAAGCGAACCGATTTACCTATCTGAAACCCAAACAAACATGCGTAATCATGCAATAGCCCATCTTTTGAAGTCCCATAGCAAGCTTGTTGGTGAGCCGGAAGACGCCTTGGATCGCTATACGAAAGCTTGTTCAGTGATGGTCACAAGCAAACAGCTGGCGCTCATGGGAGCCACCTTGGCAAATAATGGTGTTAATCCCATAACCAAGCAAAAGGTTATTTCCTCTGCTGTCATTAAGAGTGTTTTGGCGCAGATGGTGATTAATGGTCTTTATGAAAAAAGTGGAACCTGGTTTGTTAAGGCTGGAATTCCTACCAAAAGCGGTGTAAGTGGTGGTTTGCTGGCTATTATCCCTAATAAAATGGCAATTGCCGTCTATTCTCCCCCTCTTGATGGCAGTGGTAATAGCGTCAAGGGGCAAATGGTTTTGAGAGACCTCTCCGCACAATGGCGACTGCATTTACTGGAGAATAGAACGTCTCAGTCATAGCCTGGAAATGGATGGGGGCAGGTCTTGTCGACATCGTAGCGGCTTGGGAAAGCCCCCTAAAATTAGCAGCTTTTCCCAAAAAGAAGAGCAAGCGTAGATACTGTCTTTAAAACTATGTGCAAACTCAAGTTATTGCTTTCACGATGTAACTCGCATTGGCGTTAATAAAGGTGGGAGCTTTTCAAACAACGCAACCAGTCACCTAACTTGTATGTTTTCTTATGCAGGAAGCTATACACTGGAAGCTACGACATATATTTCAGGAAATACATCTTCCACTGATAGCTCTCGAGCTACCATTTACATTAGACGCAAATAAATATTAAAAGGAACATTCATCATGAAAAAGCAAATAATGATTTTTCTATTGTCTCTAGCACCTCTTGGTTATGCAGCAGAAATGAATCAGGCTGTCATTCTTGAGCACCGTTCTTGGGTCAGTGGGGCAAATGAACAAGGTCGTGCTATTGAAGGACATATTGAAAAAGATATAGATAACAAAAAAGAGCGAAATCTCCAAGAGCGCTCTGAGAACCTTTTAAGCAAAACCCAAAAGCAAAAAGCTAAGTCTTGATAGAGCAAAGCGTAATCAAGATTTATTATCTCAATCCTTTGATATGGGGCAGTTACTAAAAATTGAGTTGATTTGATGGATAAAACCAATTGAACAGTTTTAATTTGGAGAATGAAAACCTTAACCCCCTTCGGGAGATCGCCGTATTTGAGTACGACATCGTACGATACAGTACGCCATTGTAGGAAAAACAAGCGGCATAATTTATAATAAAATCAAATAGTTATAATTGAAGAAGATGACTCATAATCCGTTAGTCATTATGTTGTATTCCAATAAAGAGTAAAAGATCATAGGAGTTGAGCACCGTTTTCCGAAAAGGGAGAGCCCAAAAGAGTCGTCTTTTATTTTTGAAAGTACACCCAGAAGTACACCTAGCAGAATTTTTTATTTAAAATGAGTTTTACTGCAATTCTGTAACTTATTGATTTAAAATTGGATTTTATGGTCGGGACGGAAGGATTTGAACCTTCGACCACTAGCACCCCATGCTAGTACGCTACCAGGCTGCGCTACGCCCCGACTGGTAGCGAATAATAGCCTTTCTCCAGGGAAATGACAAGGTTGTTTGCTCAACTTTGGCTTGCCGCCTTGTTACTTCTTCCCCTAAGGCGGTGAAAAAGAGGGTGTCGATTGCTCTTCATCTTCATCAGACTCACCGCCACTCGAACCAGACATCCCTCCCCCGAGTATGGATGAATCAACGTCTCCCAATACACTTCCTACCGCTCCGCCTACTACGGGAATTTGATCAGCAATATTAGCAATATCACCCATAAACTGATCAACAGGGGACCCCACTGTATCCACAATTTCTTTTACCAGATTCATATCCTGTTGTATTTCGTCTTGTGACGAATCGTCTGTTTGTGATGGGGAGGGCGATGATGATTGCGATGGCGGAGGCGATGCTGATTGTGTTGAATCGGATGAATCGGAGTCTATTAAATTACCAACAACGGGGATATCTTCAATAATAGCCGCCTGTGGCACAACAGATACTACAGTATCTACGATTTCTTTGACTAATTTAACCATCGCTGTCTCATAAATCGACAAATAACCTACTTAAAGTATAGATGGTAATTCAAAGAGCGATCAGGGGCATTTCTAAGATCGTTAAAGATTTGTAGAATGAATTGGTTAGGGCAAAAAATTGCAATAGCGCTGTCAATTACAGGAGGTTACAAATGCTGCGTAGCATTGTCGAGCACGTTCATCCATCGCTTATCTTTCTCAGTTGGGTTTGTATTTTTGCTGCGACAAGCAGCTTATTTTTTTATTTAAAAGCGCGATTTTACAAAGAGGAGGAAAATCAGGATATTGTCCGTCTCGTGGTCACTCTTATCACTAACTTCTATAGTATTTTTTTAGGGTTTATCGTTTTTATTTTGTGGACTGATTATACCAATGCCCGCGCAGTGGTAATCGATGAAACAACAAAACTCTATATCATCTGGAAAAGCAGTATGGACTTTCCACCGGCTACTACCCAGATAATCCAAAACAACTTGTCACACTATCTTTCCACCGTTATTAATCAGGAATGGCCTGCCATGGCACAAGGTCATGACAGCCCGCAAGCGGAAAAAACAGTGAGCCAGCTCTATAGGAGTCTTCTGAACTATCGGCCACAAACAGCCATTTCACAATCCTTTTATGACAAGACGGTCAGTGCCTTGAATGAAGCGATTGAATATCGCAATCATCGGCTCAGTATGCTCGATATTTCCATACCTACAGCCTGGTATGTCATGATCGTTATTGGCGCTTTCTTTATCATCATCATGTCTATCTTTTTATGCACAACCTGCAAAATACATTATTTCATGCACACCCTTCTCTGTCTCTTTTTAGGCTTCTATCTTACTGCAACCACTGTATTAAAGTACCCTTTTTCCGGTTTTCTTACGGTATCCAATCAACCCTTTGTTAAACTGCTTCACAGTATTCAAGGCTATTCAATTAAGACAGCTGCACTGGCTGTAAAACCCGGTTAGAACAACGTGAAGTGAGTACCGGGCTAAGGTTTTCACTTAGCCCGGCAATTGAATGAAATACCTTAACCAAAGGCATTAATCCCGGTAATGTGGCGCCCGAGCACGAGCGTGTGCACATTATCAGTCCCCTCATAAGTAAAGACTGACTCTAAATTCAGCATATGACGGATAACATGGTATTCGAGGCTGATGCCATTACCGCCTAAAAGATTACGGCATTTGCGAGCAATGTTTAACGCTTCACGACATGCGTTTCCTTTCGCCAATGAAATCATGACTGGGGTCTCTCGTTGCTGTTCTTTTAAACGTCCAATTTGCAAATTGAGGCATTGTGCTTTAATAATTTCACAGTACATATCAGCCAAATCTTTTTGAATTAACTGAAAAGAGGCTAGCGGCTTATCAAATTGCTTACGCTCCAGCAAATAATCACGGGTAATATCAAAGCAGGCCATTGCCGCCCCCATGGCACCCCAGGCGATACCATAGCGGGCCTGGCTCAGGCAACTGAGAGCCGCCCCCAAACCCTTGTCGCTTTTGGGCAGCAAATTAGCCTCAGGAACAAAGACATCTTCAAACACTAACTCACCGGTTATTGACGCCCGCAAGGACATTTTCTGTTTAATTTCGGGACGAGAAAACCCTTTAAATTCTTTTTCGACGATAAACCCACGGATACCTTCATCCGTTTTGGCCCAGACAATAGCAATATCAGCGATGGGTGCATTGGTAATCCACATTTTTGCCCCATTCAAACGCCAGCCGCCTGCTACTTTTTGTGCCGATGTCCGCATGCTTCCCGGATCTGAACCGGAATCTGGCTCGGTTAGACCGAAGCAGCCAATAATTTCACCCGCGGCCATTGCTGGCAGAAAGCGCATTTTCTGCTCTTCATTCCCATAACGGAAAATAGGGTACATGCATAAGGAACTTTGTACTGACACAAAACTTCGCAAGCCACTATCGCCCCGCTCTAACTCCTGACAAACAAGGCCATAAGCCACATAAGACGCTTCGGCGCCTCCATATTGGGCAGGTAAGGTTAGTCCCAGTAATCCCAATTCGGCCGATTTCTTAATCAGTTGCTTGGGAAATTGGGCATGCTCAAATGATTCTGCCATGAGAGGGATTACATCATGATTAACAAAGCGGGCAACACTGTCGCGAATCATCCGTTCATCATCATGCAATTGTTCATCAAGAAATAACAAGTCGTCCACGTTCTTTCTCCCGTTTAACTGAGTTCAAGGCGATAACCGCTGCAACAATAGAGTCACGGCTAGGCAACAGATATTGCCAGGCTGTACCCAATGGAATGAAGCAATCCTCGCCAGTAATTCGCTTGATTCTTATCCGGTTTGCTGCCTGCTCTACTAGCATCGTCATCAAACCTTCGCTGATAGAGGCACTTTGTCGTCCTTCATCGACAATCAACACACGTTTTGCTTTCGCTACCTCACGTAAGATCGCTTCAGTTGGCAAGGGGCTTAACCAGCGTAAATCCACTATTTTTACCTCAATACCATGTTGCTCCCGAAGGACTTTGGCGGCTTGTCGCGATAAATAATAACCATTGGCATAGGTCAAAAGAACCGTCTCACCTTCACCATAAACACCCACCTCACCCGGTTCGATGGTTTGCTCTATCGAGGGATAATCAAATAACCAGCCATTATCACCCGTTTCATGCAAATCTTTCGTCATATACAATGCAATCGGTTCCAAAAAGACAACAACACGCCCGTCTTGATGGGCCAGTTTCATACAAGTACGCAGCATTTTGGCAGCATCCGGGCCATTAGACGGACAAGCCACTATGACACCAGGCAAGTCACGTAGAACGGCAATCGAATTATCATTATGAAAATGCCCGCCAAAACCCTTCTGGTAAGCCAGAGAAGCAATGCGAATAACCATTGGATTCTGATATTGGCCATTTGAAAAGAACGATAAAGTAGAGGCTTCTCCTCGTAGCTGGTCTTCTGCATTGTGCAGATAGGCTAAAAACTGAATTTCTGGTACGGGCAAGAAACCGTTATGAGCCAAGCCAATCGCGGTACCCAGGATCGTTGTTTCATCCAGCAACGAATCAAACACACGCCGCTGACCAAAACGCGCCTGCAGATCAGCAGTTACCCGGTAAACACCTCCTTTCTTGCCAACATCTTCACCAAAGATCACCATGTTAGGGTATTGCATCATGAGATCGGTTAAGGCGAAATTGATGTGTTGGCAAAGGTTACGCTTTATGGCTAATTGATTAAACGTGCTGCCATAAATTTGCGTTCTTCTTGCTTCATCAGGCAGTGGATAACCCTTCTTGTTCGTTTTTTTCGGGACGATAGAGGACATGACCTCTTGAGCACTATTCATCTTGGGCAAACGAATCGCTTCCATCGCTTTGGCTTCAATCAGCGAACGATTATCTTCATATAAATCAAGCATTGCCTGACAACTCATCCACCCTTCGCGATGAAGCAGGCCTGCGGTATGTAACAAGGGATCATCCGCTTCACGACGTTCGATCTCGCTTTGAGGCGTATATTGCGATTCAATATCAGAACCCGCATGTCCCAAGAGACGAACACATTTCATATGCAGAAAAACAGGTTGCCTTTTTATTCTTGCCAACCGCTCGGCTTCGTTCGCCTGATGATAAATATCGGCGATATTCAGACCGTCACAAGCCAGATAATGCCAACCCGGCCGCTGCCTGACTGAATCCTCTATCCAATTGGCCGGTGTGGGAACAGAAATACCAATGCCATTGTCTTCGCAGATAAAGACGAGTGGCAAAGGATAGTTCTGACTCGCTATCCAGGAGCAGGCATTGAGTGTTGTTTGCGCCGAAGCGTGGTTAGTTGAGGCATCGCCAAAAGAACAGAGAATGACTGAATCGTCTGGTAGTTGACTCGCAATTTCCAACTCTTTTGCCCGTGTTATCGATAACGCGCAACCTAGCGCTTTAGGTAGATGAGAGGCAATGGTAGACGTTTGCGGTGGAATATTAAGTGGCACACTGCCAAATACTTTGTGCCGCCCCCCGGCAATCGGATCAGCCGCGGCGGCCACCAGGGATAAGAGTATATCCTTCACCCCATCACAGTTTTTTACTTGCTTGGCCCGTTGAAGATAAAACGCACCGCTACGATAGTGCAAAAAAGCCATGTCACTCGCGCGAAACACATGGCCAAGAACGGCATTCCCTTCATGCCCGCTACTGCCAATCGTATAATAGGACAAGCCTTTTTCTTTCAACTGACGGGCTATCAAATCCAACAAACGCGATTTAATTTGAGAATCAAACAATTCAATCGCCGTTTTTTTATCCATTCCCACGTCTAAAGGGCGGGTAACCGTTTTACTCTGCGGAAAATCCGCCTGAGTTAGACGGTTAATAAATTGCGCATCGACCACACTTGCTCTGTCTAACATCGTCACACCCTGTCTTGTTAGAGCTTGTCTTCAATGACAAGTACTCACTCTCCCATATCCCTTTCTGTCAGCAGTCTGTCAAGAAATTGCGATAACTGCCGATAACATTGGGCATCAGTATAGTGAAATGGCTTGATAAATGACAAGCAAATTAAATTAAAGGACTACCGACATGCCTGTGGATATAGGTTATACCCCGAGTATCCGGCTAAATCCTATTCAGGAATTAAAAATAACAAAACCCGATATAGAGCTTTATGCTGGTCAAATTTTAAAAACCGTCGTGGTTAAAGAATTGAATGAGAATCAGGTGCTCATTAATATTAATGGCCAGAATATCAATGCCAACACGGCGCATCATTTTGATGCCGGCGAGTTACTGCAGGTGAAAGTCGTCCTTGCTAACGGTGAAACGATCTTGCAAGTATTGCATGAGCCCCCCCCTTTAACGCCTATACAAACGGCCTTGTTACAAGCCTTGCCCAAACAAGCGTCAGCGACCCATTTGCTTGCCTCGCTGACTGCGCTTGAAAATATGCCCAATCTTCCTGCAGCAGTACAACAGCAATTGCATCAATTAATTGACAGTATTACGCCACTTTCGCGCTTACCCCAGCAGTTTGCCCAGGCAATTCGGCAAAGCGGTCTTTTTTGGGAGGCTACGCTCTTGGCATCACAACAGCAAAATGTTACCCAAAGTTTAATGAATGATTTTAAAGGACAGTGTTTGCGCCTACTCGCTGTCTTGCTGAATGAAGGGATTACACCGGCCAACCCTGTGCCCAACTCAATGGTACAACAATACTCACAAGACGATACCCTTCCCTTACCAGGCGCCATTCCACATCCTCCTCCACGATTGCCTCCACCTAATTTTAATGATCATACAATCAACTCGATTCTGGGAGTTTTGCTTGAGCAAACCGAGCAAGTGCTGGCAAGAATCAAGACCAGCCAACTCACCCATTTGCTTCATTCCCCCGATCAACCTTATAGCTTGATGCTCGAACTCCCTCTCCGTGTCGATGCCGATCTCGAACTCTTGCCACTCCTCATTAAAGAACATCGTCAATCGACAACAACCGGGGAATCAAGCTGGTCGGTAACGTTTGCAATCAATCTTGCCAATCTGGGCTCTCTCCAGGCGCGATTAAGACTACAAGACCGATTACTTGATATCCAAATCAATGCAGAAAAGCCCGCCACCGTTGATTTGTTGGCGACACATCAACAAACCGTTGCTGAGTTACTTGCCGCCTTGGATCTCGATTTAGGGCTATGGTGCTTGCATTTGGGCTTGGAAAAAGATGATATTGATACAAGCAATTTGCGTTTGCTGGATTTACGCGTATGAAAAAAAACAAACAACAAGCCGTTGCCTTACATTATGATGGTAAATCAGCCCCTAAAGTAACCGCCAAAGGGGAGGGGTTACTTGCCGAGCAAATTGTTAAAATTGCACGAGAGCGTGGCATTCCCCTACAGCAAGATGAGGAATTAACAACCTTGCTTGCTGAAGTACACTTAAATGAAGAAATACCCCCTAAACTTTATTTAGCAGTCGCTCAGTTGTTAACCTTTCTCTACTATGTGAATGGGAAAACACCGGCGGACTACTAATAACAAACTGGCAAACACTGTGCAAATAATCTACAATTCTTAATAGGTTAGCGGACTTGAGGTCAATCATGAAATGGATAGCACTAGCACCTGCCGTATTGTTACTAACAGCTTGTGGCTGTTGCACAAACTCCGTAGCATACCAGGAAGTCAATGTAGCCCCAGTTGTCGCTACACCCGTTTATTATCCAACACCTGCTTACTATTCAAGGCCTGTCTATTACGATTCTGCCGTTATCATCGATAATGAACCTGTCGACGTCACCACAACAACGATTGAATATTATTAATAAACGTCCAGGACTACTTCGCTCTCTCAAAAAGGTTTAATACGTAGCCTGGCTGCTTGCAGCTGAATCTTCTACATAAGTCTGTATAGAAAAACTTCATAATAGAATTAAAATCCCCTTTAAAGTAAGCAAAGGGGAT
>NZ_JBLZIO010000013.1:0-99100 GCF_048553315.1 Legionella sp. ST3F1
CTGGCCGCCAATGGGGTCTGGACTTATACGGCGAACAATGCGCAAACAGCCATCCAGCAATTAGGGGCTGGCCAAACCTTAACCGATAGCTTCACGGCAAAATCTTTAGATGGAACAGCAACCCAGCTCGTCACAGTCACCATCCAGGGTACCAATGATGTCCCGGTAATTGCCGGGGTGTCTACCGGTACAGTCACCGAAGATGTCAATGTCACCAGTGGTAATCTGACTAGTAGTGGTACGCTCACCATTGCCGATGTCGATGCCGGCCAATCCAGTTTCATCGCCCAGCCTTCTGTGGCAGGAACCTACGGTACCTTTACCCTGGCCGCCAATGGCGCCTGGACTTACACGGCGAACAATGCGCAAACGGCCATCCAGCAATTAAAGGTTGGCCAATCGTTGACTGATAGTTTCACGGCAAAATCTTTTGATGGCACTGCTAGCAAAGTGGTTACGGTAACCATTCAGGGTACTAATGAAGTTCCTATTTTAACTAACGACACGAAAACTGGTAATGAAGATACAATCATTACTGGTAATGTTCTTAGCAATGATCAAGATTCAGATGGAGGTGTTTTAACTGTAACTGCTTTCTCCATCAACAATACCTCTTATGCCGCTGGTGCTACAGCAACAATAGCGGGTGTAGGTACCCTTAGCATTGGAGCAAATGGTGCTTATAGTTTTACACCTGTAGCGAATTGGAGTGGTTCAGCCCCATCTATAACTTATACGGTTAGTGATGGACAGGGTGGTTCTGCAACGGCTTCTCTACAACTTAATGTTACTGCAGTGGCTGATGTTCCCACTCTTGGATTAACTACCCCGACTTCTTCAATTCCAATTGGAACAGGGTTAATAAAAGAAACATGGATAAATAATATCTTGGGTTTGACAACGAATGGAGCTGGGGCTACGCCAAGTACTTTACAAGCTGTTATAGAGGCTACTCTTTTAAATCCAAGTTCTACAACCAGTATACAGAATGTTCAGCAACCAGGTACGAATGATGTTGCAACAGGAACAGCATCAAAAATTTCAGGGCTTATTTATTTAGAAGCAGGTCATACTTATACATTTAGTGGATCGGGTGATGATAGTATTCGTATTGTGGTGGGTAATAACGTCGTAGCTCAAGCTACCTGGGGAGGTAGTCAAGGCGTGTTCAGCGGTAATTTTGTCCCTACCACAACAGGTTATTATTTGTTATCCATTTATCATAATAATTCCGATGGACCAGGTAATTATGATGTTAATTTGCGTGACAATGGTGGCGCGATTAAAGATTTAAGCTCAGCAAATTTCAAATTATATCAAGATGTCGATGATGTGCATGGGGTCAATCTCCGTCTTTCTGAACTTAAGCCTGATGGTTTTTATCAAGCATACTCTTATAATGAGGGCAGTGAAGATACATCCATTCCTCTTTCACGCATTAATGCTGCATTGGTAGATACTGATGGTTCCGAAATTTTAGCAATTAAACTTGGTAATATTCCTGTTGGTGCTGTACTTAGTGATGGTACGCATACTTTTACTAGTACTGTAGGTAATACTTCTGTTGATATCACCGGTTGGAATATCAATGCTTTAACAATTCTTCCTCCACTCAATTTTAATGGCAATTTTTCACTGCAAGTCACTGCCACAGCAACGGAAACATCAAATGGTGCTCAGGAAAGTAGTACTGTGAATATTAACGTTATAGTCTATCCCGTTGATGATGTACCGGTAGCAAATATAGCGGATGGAATAACACAAAATATTGCTGGCGCTCAAATTGATGGTGTATTAGCAGACATGGGTGGTGAATCTCAAGGTGGAGTAATTAATTTAAATGGTACACCTTTAGAAGGATTAACTTCAGGACGAGTCGATATTACCTATAATATATCTGGGTCAACGATTACTGCGATGGCTGGTTCAAATGTAGTATTTGTCCTTTCGGCTGATGGACCTGATGGTACCTACAACTTTACTCTTCTTCAACCGCTTGATCCCATTAATATCGCTTATACGCCAACAGTTTCTGGTTCAGGTAATGCAAGTGCATATTATGTAAATAGTGCGTCTGGTGCTCTGTCTGCTTCAGCTGGTGATTGGGAAATGAAGATCACAGCAAGTGGTGGTAATGGTAATGTCATTTTAAATAGTAATGGCCTCGGTGTTACTGGAGGTGCAGGTAATACTGTAGTTAATAGAGGTGAAAAATTAACATTTGATTTTGATAATACGGGTCTTGATGGAGTAGCAAATAATGCTACTGGAATGACACTGGATCTTATCGCTACAGGCTCTGTAGATGTCTCCTATAAGTGGACTGCCTATTACACTGACGGCACAACTGCCACAGGGACTGCAATTTTACCTGATGGCACAACTGCCAGTATTGATATTCCTGTAACAGCGAATAAATACCTTGATCGTGTAGAACTAGAAAATAATTCAAGCTCTTCAAGTGCAAATAATAAGCATTTCCGGGTTTCTGGCGTTGAGTTTGATATTGAAGGCGATAAAACAACAGATTTGCCTTTCCAATTTACTGCTACTGATGGAGATGGTGATTCTATTTCAGGGAACTTTACCGTTACAGTAACTTCGGATCCGTTAAATCTCAATTTGTTTGATTTTAGTAATGAGCATGAAAAAGTCCTTAGTAATAATTCTGAGAATTTATTAATTCCTGAGGATTTATCACATATGGGAACAGTAGCTGGTGGACATGGTATTGATACCGTGAAATTTAATGAAAATAACATGGGCTTAAGTACTAATGAAATTAAAGAACATTTTGGTCATGGTGGCTGGGAAGTCATTGATATGGCTGGTGCCGGTAAAAATGATGTGCATCTTGATTTGGATGCCGCATTAAAATTAGCCCATAACAGTGATTTGAGTGTTGAGGTAAATGGTGTTACCTATGATCATGTCCTGAAAATTCGCGGGGACGGTGATGGTCAACAACATGATACCGTTAATATTGAAAAAACATCCACGCAAACCTGGAATGAACTTGGAAATGTAGATGCAGCACATGGAGGTGGCAAGCTTTTTGAATTCTCCAATGGTGCAGAGGTTGCTCATGTTCAGGTTGTGGGAGTGACTCCGACAGCTGCGTTGCCAGAAATTCCACCGCCAACGACAGTGGCCTAAGAACTAAGGAGAGTACTGTGAATTATCAAGAGCAATCGGGACAACCGGAGGAAATTCCCTCTTCACCACCATTAGAAGATCCTATGCTCCCCGATCCGGCAGAACCAGGCCCTGATTACTCTCCTGAGCCAAGCCCAGCGAATGATCCAGAGCCAGAGCCAGTGCATATACCAGAACCTTTATCAGATGATTAAGTAGATCCCTTGTATAGCCGGTGTCTTTAGTTATATTGCTGCGTTGCGAACGTTTCTGCGTACTTGTAAACTCCGCTCTCGAAGCGTTTTCGCCTTAAAATACACAGATTATACAAGAGGCCTAATGGGTCCTTTACCAGCTTAGGGAACTGCAAAATGCCATTCCATGGTATTTGATAAGTTTTCCAGGATAATTTCACCGCGAATGCTATTGCCTTTAGCATTGACTCGAGGACTAAGTACCACTATACCCGCTTTGGCAGGAACTACGGCAATGGTATATCCTGAAACGCCACTTTTAGCGGGCATGCCGGTACGAACCATATGTGTTCCAGTCTCATCATATAAACCACAGGTAGCCATAATAGCGAGCGTAATTTTACATGTTTCAAGTGAAATAATTTGTGTTCCATCTTGGGGATCTTTTCCTGCATTGGCTAAGATAGTCGGTAAATAGAGCATCTGTTCAAGCATTGCTTCATAAGAGCAAAGAGTAAAATATAAATCAAGCGTTTCACCAACGCCGGTTCCCAAATTGTTCCTGCTTTTAAGTAAATAGGCCATGGAACGATTACGGTCCCCAGTCCTTTTTTCTGACGCAAATACCAGGGGATTTATGCTCAAACGTTGATTAAATAATTTCTGTACCCAATGTTCCAGCCAGGCAAATTTCTGCTCTCCTAAGCCAGGTATATGAGAGCAAAGGGTAATTGCGCCAGCATTTAACATAGGATTGGATGGTTTGGGGCCAAACCGTTCAAGACGCGTAATCGATGCAAAATCATCGCCGGAAGGTTCAACTTTAACCCATTCAAAAAGCTGTTCTGCGCCAAATTCCTCTAAAAGGCCAATAAGGGGAATCAATTTTCCTGTACTTTGTAGAGTAACTGGCGATAGAGGCAGATTGCTGTAAGAAAATGATTCGCCGCTTAAAAGCTTAACTGCTACAGCCGTTAAGTCTTTGTTCACATTCGCTAATTCGGGTATGTAATTTGCGGTATCGCCATCCTGGTTGCGCTCCGCCTTAGTTACTAATTGTTTCAAAAGAGCAGGTGTTATTTTTTTATTTGTCATAGGCTCTCAGCCATAAAAAATGGGGTTGCATTATGCTAAATTTAGCACACTAAGACAAATAAATGGAAAAGCCATTCACTTACAGTGGTGTAAGGATATTATTGGCGACTCAATAAGTTAATTAAAAACAAATAGTTAATTAAAAATATTATAAACCATAACGATTAGCTCATTAATTCTTGAAGTTTATGTCCTATATTTGCTGCGCGCATTAAACTCTCACCAATTAAAAAGGTATTAATGCCATTTCCTTGCATTCGCTTAATATCTTCATTGGTATTAATGCCGCTTTCACTGATCATAATTTTATCTGCTGGCAGGTGATGAATTAATTCAAGACTAGTACGAATATCAGTGATAAAAGTGTGTAAACTCCGATTGTTGACTCCCATCAAAGGAGTCGGTAGTACCAGTGCACGCTCAAGTTCTGCTAGCGTATGGCTTTCTACTAATACTGCCATACCCAGTTCTTGAGCTAATTGGCAGTAATCTCGGAGTTGCGAGTTATCAAGCATGGCAACAATCAACAAAATACAATCGGCTCCCAGAGCGCGGCTTTCATAGAGTTGATAATCATCGATGATGAAGTCCTTACGAAGCACGGGTAAGGATGAATGTTTTTTTGCTACGGCTAAATAACTTGGATCGCCATGAAAGAATTGATGGTCTGTTAGGACAGATAAACAGCTGGCTCCATTTTTTTCATAAATTTGGGCGATAGTTGCTACATCAAAATCAGCACGTATGATTCCTTTGCTGGGTGAGGCTTTTTTTATTTCCGCAATAATCGCTGGATTAATCTTATGCAAACCAGCAATAAAATCCCGGATAGGTAACGCGTCAATATTTTTTAAACTGGCTAAAGGCTTAAGACGTTTTGCTTGTGCGATTTCTTCCTGCTTATGTTCGGCTATGCGATTTAAAATACTATTCATTATTGTTGATCACTTGTTGAGTTAATGCTTTCAATTGCATAAATGTTTTGGCGGCTTTGCCACTATCAATTGCCTTTTTAGCCTTTTCTACAGCATCACTGAAACTGGAGCTGAGTTCTGCACAATAAAGCGCGGCAGCAGTGTTTAATAGGACGATATCGCGCGCGGGTCCCAGCTCACCATTCAACACTTTCTCAGCAAGTATCAGGCTTTGACCAGGGGAGTTGACAATAATGGCGTCCAAATTAGCATGAAAACAATCATAATCTTTGGGGTCAATACACCAATGTTTGAATTCGCCTTGATGATATTCTACGACATCCGTAATGGCTGAAATACTGACTTCATCCATGCCATCACGAGAATTGATGACCAATGCACGCTCACTGCCAAGATTAGCAAGCACTTTGGCTATTGGCTCTAGCAAACGATATGCGCAGACGCCGACAACTTGTTTTTTTACATGGGCGGGATTAATAAGGGGCCCAAGCAAATTAAAAAAAGTACGTATCCCAAGTTGTTGACGTGCTGTTTTTGCATGTTGTACTGCTTGATGAAAATGAGGCGCAAATAAAAAACTGACGCCGCATTGCTGCATGCAGGCTTGTAACTGCGCATCGGTCAAATGAAGTTCGAAGCCGGCCTGTAATAGCAAATCGGCACTACCACTACGACTGGAAACAGAACGATTACCGTGTTTAGCCACCTGAGCCCCTGCTGCTGCAGCAACAAAACTGCTGACCGTTGAGACATTAAAGGTATTTTTGCCATCACCGCCTGTACCCACGATGTCTAGCAAATCATTACCCAAATCAATGCAGTGAGCCATTTTCATCATAACGGAAGCCGCAGCAGTTAATTCCTCAACTGTTTCACCTTTCATACGCATCAGGGCTAAAAAGGTAGCGATTTGCACATCAGTCAATTCACCTTTCATGCAGGCATACATAAAATCTTGTGTTGCTGTGGCGGTTAAATTTTCACCGGCAATTAATTGTTCAAATAATTTATTGGTATTCATAGGCTAAAAAATGAGTTAAAAGCTGCATGCCATATTCACTTAAAATGGCTTCCGGATGAAATTGTAGACCATATAAAGGATATTGACGATGTGTAATAGCCATAATTGTATTATCAGCCCATGCATCAATGGCAAAACAAGAGGGTAGGGTTGCAATATCGACAGCTAGTGAATGATAACGAGTAGCCTGAAATGGAGTGGGCAAATTACGAAACAAGCCTCGTTTGTTATGGTTAATTAAAGAGTTTTTGCCGTGCATTATTTCTGGTGCTTGAATAATGGAGGCTCCAAAAAAATGAGCTAGACATTGGTGACCTAAACAAATTCCAAGAATGGGAGTTTGCTGATAAAAATGTTCAATCACCTGTAAAGAAATACCTGCTTGCGCTGGGCCTTTGGGGCCCGGAGAAATAACCAGGTACTGGGGCGCTAGACGTTCAATATCCTCAATAGAGATGCGATCATTTGCAAAGACCTTAACCTCTTGCCCCAAGCATTGAAAGTATTGTACGAGGTTATAAGTAAAAGAATCGTAATTATCAATAATAAGCAACATAATTATAATGAGAACTCTTCACCCAAATACACTGCACGTACTTGTTGGTTGGCAAGAATTGCTTCGGGCGAACCTTCGCAAAGGATTTTGCCCTGAGTCACAATATATGCCCGTTCACAGATATCTAAAGTTTCACGGACATTGTGATCCGTGATTAAAACCCCAATGTTTTTGTCACATAAATGGGAAATTATTTTTTTAATATCAAGAACAGAGATAGGATCAACACCTGCGAATGGTTCATCCAACAAAATGAAGGTCGGCTCAATGGCTAATGCACGGGCGATTTCGACTCGGCGGCGTTCACCACCTGATAAACTCATTCCTAAACTTTTTTGTAAATGAGAAATATGGAATTCATGCAGCAATTGCTCTAGTTTCTCTTGCCGTGCTTGCTCATCCAGATCATGACGTAATTGCAGTATGGCCAATATATTCTCTGATACTGTCATTTTACGAAATACGGATGCTTCTTGGGGTAGATAACCTACACCTAATCGTGCTCGTTGGTGCATCGGCGCCTTGGTAACATCTTTGCCATCAAGGATAATTTGGCCCTCATCACAGGATTGCAGGCCAACGATCATATAAAAACAAGTTGTTTTTCCTGCTCCATTTGGCCCTAATAAACCGACACACTCACCACGGCGAATATTAATACTGACACCATTAACAACAGTACGGGTTTTAAATGATTTTTTTAAGTTTTTTGCTGACAATTCACTCATGATTGTTTTCCTGGATGAATGATAATTGTCGTACGTGTCTTACCATCACTTTTAGAGACTACATGCTGTTTGAGAGTATCGTAACTAATTTTAGGCGCTGTAAAAGAATTATCACCCTGGGATACATGGGCATTACCAATGAGTTCAATCAGGTGGCGGTTTGGGTAATAACGGATGATATCAGCGTAGGCATGTAATAAGGGTTTATCTATTGCAGTTTGCGTCCAATAATGAGCCTGTTCCTTATCATTACCTTCAGCAACAGCAAAAACTAATTTGTTGTGCTTATCTCCTTCAGTAATCGCTTTTGCTGCTCGTAAATGTGTAGTTCCTTGATCGAATTGGACGTCACCAATATATTCCCCTCGGTGGGTTTGTTGATTGAGATCAGCTGAATCCGCTGATAATTCAACCAGTTTTTCGCGATCATCGGGCATTGCCAGACTATGGTTACTAGTTAAGATCAGTAGCAGCAAAGTAATGGATTTTAATAGTCCAATCTTAGGCATGTTTGGGTTCATAAGTGGCTCGCGCTTTACTTAATAATTGCACTCGCTTATCGGCTAGATAGGCTTTCATTCCTTGGGCGAGCACAATACTGCCTGGTTGTTCAAATCGTACTGCCTTTTCGGTAGTGGCTAGCTTGTTTTTAGGAAAATAGGTAAGTTCCTCTGTTTTCATTGTACTTTCCTGGTTATGCGTACTTTTATTTTGATGAACTATTACATTATGAATAAAAGTAATTTGTTGTCCGCCATTGATTGCCCTGGCTCGCTCGGATTTAATTTCCCAAGGTGCTTGGTTGTCTTGGGTGATAATAATATGAGGCGATTGCAGTATATGGCTATTATGGTTCGGTATATGCTGTACTTCGGGAGTTTTTAAATAATTGACTAATTTCCCATCCTCGTCAAAACGGCGTACAGTTAAGTTCGTAATAATCGTGTCCGCCGCTTTGGAAAGGGCTTTATCATTAAGTTTGGCTACTGGTGTAGAGCTTGCAAAATACCAACCGGAACATGCCAGTGCGATTAATACACAAAATAACCATGCAGCTTGTTTGGCTGCATTCATGATGCGAGGTACCTGGTGAGTGCCTGTTCTTGTTTGTCTTGCGCGTTCAGAATTAGTTCACAAACTTCACGAACAGCGCCCCGTCCGCCTTGTTGTTCGGTTTGCCAAACTGCAAATTCTTTTACTTGAGGCACCGCATTTGCAACGGCAACTCCCAAGCCTACCTGTTGAATAATAGCCAAATCAGGTAGGTCGTCCCCTATATAAGCAATTTCTTTGTTACTTAAACCTAGGCGTAATTTTAACTGCTCAAATGCATCTCGCTTATCTACCTGTCCAGTAAAATAGTGCAAAATACCTAGTTGTTTCATGCGGTGATCAATGACGGCATTTTGAGAGGTAGTAATAACTGCTACTACAATGTCAGCCGCCATTAGTAATTTTAAACCCATTCCATCTTGTACATGAAAGGATTTTAATTCATTGCCCAAGTTATCTATATGGAGAAGACCATCAGTCAAAACTCCATCAACATCACAAATTAAACACTTGATATGCTTAGCTTTTTCTGTTAATTCGTTCATTTTTCTACCTTAAAAAACACCAGCCCGAAGCAGATCATGTAAATGGATAACTGCTGCTGGTTTATTATTGTCATCAACAACAACTAAAGAAGTAATACTGTATTTTTGCATAATTGCCAGTGCTTCTGCTGCCAAGGTTCCTTTTTTGATGGTTTTACAATTTCTACTCATAACACTGGCCAACGGCGTCGTATTAATATCAAAATTTTGAGTCAAAGTACGCCTTACATCGCCATCGGTATAAACACCTGATAAATGGCCGTGGTTATCAACTACGCACGTCATTCCTAATTTTTTTGCCGTAACCTCAATCAACGCTTCACTGATAGTGGCTTGCTCATGAACCAAAGGTAATTCATCGCCATGATGGCATAATTCGTCAATACGCAGTAAAAGGCGTCTGCCCAGAGCACCCCCCGGATGTGATAAGGCGAAATCTTCGGCACTAAAGCCGCGAGCTTGTAATAAAGCGATAGCCAAAGCATCTCCCATCACTAAAGAGACAGTGGTACTTGTGGTAGGAGCCAGGCCTAAAGGGCAAGCTTCCTGGCGGATGCTAATATCTAAATTGACACTGGCAGCTTTAGCTAAAGTTGAATCATCATTGCCGGTCAATGTAATTAGAGGTACTTCAAGACGCTTAAGGAGGGGTAATAAGGTAACAATTTCGTTGGTAAACCCAGAATTTGAAATTGCAACCACAGCATCCTGTCGGGTAATCATACCTAAATCACCATGACTGGCTTCACCAGGGTGCATAAAAAAGGCAGGTGTACCTGTACTGGAAAGGGTGGCGGCAATTTTATGCGCAATATGACCTGATTTGCCCATACCAGTCACTACAACGCGCCCTTTACAGGCTAGTAAAAGTTCGCAGGCTGTTTCAAAGCGCTCATCAATGCGTTGCGTTAGTTCAAGCACTGCCTGAGCTTCAGTTTCAATGACCGCAAGGCCTAATTTGCAAAAATTCATGTATTCTCAGTGCTATCAAGCAGAAGGACAAGTTTAACACAGTAATTTTTTTCTTTATAGGTTAAAAAGATGGGGTTTATCTTGCTGAGATAGTTCCTTTCAACCAACTACAATTATAATCAAAGTAGGTTAATTAATAATCGATTTGCTCGAAGAAGCAGGCGAAAGCGCATTTTATGGACTATATTTTTTCTATATTGTACATAAAATGATCTAATAATGGCTTTTCCAGTTTTGCCATCAGTGAATGATTGGCTCAAAAAATCAAAACAGCACCCTGATCAGGTAGTTGAGAACTATTTAAGAGCAATTTATGACGCTCAAACCATTTACGAACGATTTGATGGTCTCATTAAGCTTTTGTATCATTGTGATGAGCATGAAAAAGATCATGAAAATTATACAAGATTAAAAAAAACTGTCTTAGACGTTATCGGTTACATTATTAATGATGATAATGTCGAAACAATAAGAGAAAAAATTACTGCGCGAGTAGCTATTCGAGATTTCGATCCCTTTTTTATGCCTTGGCTTCGACCAGCTCCTAGTGATGTTTCCAATGATCCTTGGGCATTCTATGAACGTGTAAGAGGAAAGTCTGCAGAAGAGATAAACGCCCATTTTAAAAAATTTTACGCTAAATTAAAAGCAAGTAGTGATTTATTACCTTACGGTGGAAAGGATGCTGGTGATGAGGCATTTTATGCACTTCGCTCTAAAGTAGGAACAGTCGACTACAGTAAAGAGGAGCTGGAGGAATTTCGAGTCATACCAAACAAGACTAATTTATTGAAATTACAAACGCTTGATAAAGGCGATAATCGGCATCTTACTTTTAGCTATGCTACTACTGAGCATTTATCAATTAAAGCCTACGATAGTTTTAGGCAGCACCCCGAAGATTTCCCCCAGACGGCTATTTACACCGTGCATGTAAATGGTGGTATGTTCATGGGGCCTTCTCTTGCACCAGAGCGCACCTCATTTTTTTCCAGTGAAGCGATTTTGCATCCCACCTATGCTGATTACTATAGTCATGCAAATTTGTTCATGGCTGGGCAAATCAAAGTTATAGATGGAAAAATCATAATGATTGATGGCGCCAGTGGCCATTTTATGCCTGACTATAAACAAACTTCGCGTGCACTTTCTTTTTTTGGAGGCCTTGGAATTATAAATAATTTAACGGAGCTTCCTTATTACCAACCTACAAGAAATAGTGGTGAAAGGATTTATACACCAATGAAGTGTACCTGGTTAATGGCGATGTTAAGCGATTATAGTCTGCTTAATAAAGTGGATTTTAGAGCGTTAAATCTATCGTATTTAAAAGAACGTGCTCCGGAGCTGTATACTGTTTATCAATTGCAGTCCAATATTAATGAAGAGCTGGCTAGGTGGCTGGAGCAGAGCACGGTTTTTTATAATAGACCTTCACCTTATACGCTTAAGCTCAATAACGCAGTCGAGGTTTTCTCAAGATTCGGCAAATATGACCGACCGGAATTTACTTTGCAATTACTTGCAAATCTCGAGGTTTGTATTGATGAGTGGAATACTTTTCACAAGGAATCAACTTCAAGAAGACAATCTGCAGTGGATAAGTTGGAAGTTCGTGTTATGGAGCAGATTCTCTATTACAAGCTTTACTTGATATTGCAGCATTCTTCTTATAGCCATGATCCTACTCCTTATAACACTATAATTGATAATTTTTTACAACGTAAAATAGATTTTAAAATGCTGATAGAACAGGCCAAGCCTTTATTAGGAAGGGGGCAAGGCCCACAGTTTTTCTCAGAAAAAAGCGCTGGCTCTGGGGATGTGGAAGAGGATATTCTCAGGGTTATAATAAAAAGTGAAAAAACGAGTACTGCTGTTGAACTGAAAGAAATAATTCGTCAGTTGGATGCTATTGCGGCAAGGTCTTTGGCATTGGACTCCAGCTCATCAAGTCCCTCGCCTGATACGAATTTTTTGTCTTAATTATGAAAAGGAATAGTAACTTGCCTGGAACTTCACTTTAAAACCTGGATAGCATTGGCCGCACCTGGTTTTGCCTGCATTTTTAGACTTACCTTCGCGCCACCCCGAGGACGATATTTATTAATTTAATAATGCGCTCATCAAAATACCCTCTTCACATAACTCTGATGACACCTCAAGTCAGAGACTGACTGCATTTTATAAGGGTTTTTACCCCAACTCTGCAAAATTTAGATGCTGTTAGTAGCGTTTTAAATTCGCAAAATAACTCTTATCAGGTATATAATCGTCTTCTATTTAGATCCGGAATAAAAATTATATGCAGGATAATTTGGTGCAAATCACCAATCTTACCTTTACACGAGGGCCTCGCCCTATTTTTGCTGGTGTGGATCTGACAGTTCAACGAGGCAAAATCACGGCAATTATGGGGCCGAGCGGCAGCGGTAAAACAACGTTGTTACGCTTGATTGGGGCACAATTGCAGCCAGAAGCTGGGGAAATTCTAGTAAATGGTGTTAATATTCATCAACTTTCGCGCAAGGCTTTGTATTTAGCCAGGCGAAAAATGGGATTATTGTTTCAAAGCAGTGCGCTTTTTACTCATTTGTCGGTTTTTGATAACGTTGCTTTTCCCTTGCGTGAACATACCAATTTGAACGCGGCAATGTTGCGGGACATTGTGTTAATGAAATTGGAGGCAGTGGGTTTACGAGGAGCTGCGCAGATGATGCCAGACGAGCTTTCTGGCGGTATGGCAAGGCGGGTAGCTTTGGCGAGAACAATTGCCTTGGATCCCGAGTTGATGATGTATGATGAACCGTTTACTGGCCAGGATCCGATTTCTATGGGTGTTCTTGTTCGATTAATTAAGCGATTAAATCAACTTTTACAGACAACCACTATTATTGTTTCCCATGACGTAGAAGAAACTTGTTCGATCGCCGACTACATTTACCTCATAGCAGGGGGGCAGGTAATTGGACATGGCACGCCTCTTGAATTAAAAAATTCTATGCAACCTCAAGTGAAGCAATTTATGCATGGCGAAGCTGATGGTGTAGTACCTTTTCATTATCCGGCACGTCCTTATACGGAGGAGTTGTTAAATGCTTGATATGCTTGAGCGCTTGGGGCAGCGTGGCGTAAATAATTTGCAAACAATTGGTAATTCAGGTGTTTTTTTATTAGGTATTTTCTTTAGAAAGGCGGATTTACCTCGGCTTTGGCCTGCATTGCGCGCACAACTTTATTTTGTTGGTGTTTTGTCATGTTTGATTATTGTTGTTTCCGCGCTTTTTATTGGCATGGTTATTGGCTTGCAGGGTTATAATACGCTGCAAAAATTTGGCGCAAGCAGCCAACTTGGCCAGCTTCTAGCCCTGAGTATAGCCAGAGAACTTGGACCGGTGATTAGTGCATTACTTTTTGCCGGACGGGCGGGATCTGCTTTGACTGCTGAAATTGGTTTGATGAAGGCAACAGAACAATTGGCAAGTATGGATATGATGGGTGTAGACCCATTGGGACGTGTAATTTATCCGCGCTTTCTTGCAGGTCTTATTTCTCTGCCAGTATTGGCTCTGATTTTTTCTGCAGTTGCTATTTATGGCGGTTATTTTGTTGGTGTTCAGTGGTTAGGCGTTGATGCGGGTAGTTTTTGGTCTAATATGCAGGCAGCAGTTAATTTTCGCATCGATGTGTTCAGTGGCATTATTAAAAGTATTGTGTTCGCTTTTGTAGTCGTATGGATAGCGGTGTTTCAAGGGTTTAATTGTATTGCTACAGCGGAAGGCATCAGTCAAGCAACAACACGTACAGTGGTTTATTCGTCAGTCGCAGTGCTTGGACTTGATTTTCTTTTGACAGCGATAATGATTGGAGGTTGGTAAATGAATAAGAATAATAGGCAACGCTATGTCGATATCAGCGTAGGAATTTTTATGCTCTTAGGGATGTTTGCCTTATTTATTCTCGTAATGAAAGTTAGTGGTATTTCTAATTTAGCATCGAGCAAAGGCTATCATGTAACCGCGGAATTTACTGATATAGGTGGCCTTAAGGTGAGAGCGCCGGTCACAGTTGCTGGTGTGCGCATCGGTGAAGTGACTCATATCGAATTACAGCCCGGTGAATTGAATGCTAAGGTTACCATGTTATTGCGAAATGATAAGCCAATACCCTTTGAAGATTCATCAGCACGGATTTTGACTGAGGGTTTAATTGGTTCTAACTACATTAGTATCGTCCCTGGTTTTGATGATGAGGAAAATAAGGAACATCCTTATTTGCGAGAAGGCGACGTTATTGCAAAAACACAAGAAGCTGTCATTCTTGAAAATCTAATTGGTCAGCTTTTGTTTAATATTAAAAAATAGGTGAATTATGAATGTAATAAAAACAATTGTTTTAGTTGCCTCGTTAGCCATCTCCCAAATCCTGTGGGCACAATCATCTCCTTTACCTATGCTTGAAGATACTGCTAATCAAATTATTGATACCCTCAAGCAAAATAAGGCGAGCTTAAAAGATAATCCCCAAGTGATTCATCAAGCTGTCCAACGCTATTTATTACCTAACGTTGATGTTAATGGTATGTCGCGTTCGGTGCTGGGTCGTCAAGCTTGGAGTAAAGCTTCTGCTGGCGAGAGGAAGCAATTTGCTACTGCATTTACGCAATTGGTTATTCGCACTTATGCAAGTCCTTTAGCTGAATATACAGATGAAACAGTAAAATTTCTCCCTATAAGAGGTTCTTTATCAAGTCGCTTTCTTCGTGTAAACAGTGTGATTGTCCGTTCAAACGGACAAAATATTCCACTCAGTTATAGTCTGGTGTCTAAAAATGGGACGTGGAAGATCTATGATTTAAGTGTAGAGGGAGTCAGTTTATTACAAAGCTTCCGCTCACAATTTGCTGAAGCTTTACGAAGTTCAAGCATGCAAGATTTAATTAAACAAATGAATCAACGTAGTACTGTTAAAAAGGCGGCTTAAGTGCAAACACAACCTTTTAAACCTTCGTCAGAAATGACATTTTCTACGGTGCAAACGGATTGCAAGCGTTTATATAAATATTGCCGGGAAAATGAAGAGGCTATTTTAAAGATTGATTTAAGCAAAGTGATTCACTGTGATAGTGCCGGCCTTGCTTTATTGATTGAAGCCAAAAGGCTTTGTAGAGAGAAAAACAAAATTTGCAAAATGGAAGGCATGCCAAAAGTTATTGAGGTTTTGGCCGAGTTTTGTGGAGTTAACGGGATATTGGTACCGTAGCTAAGGGCTAAATTTCGCTAGCTTGGGTGTTTATGGCTTGATATTCGAGTATCTTTGCGGAGCACACACGCGATGTGTGGGGCAGCGAAGCGCAGAAAAGCAAGAGTAAGTACCTGGATAGTAGAAGTGTAACAGGCCCTTGTAGTAAAGAATATGCAGAGTGAGATAGTTGTATGGTAAGTAATGAAGAGTTGGAGCGTCGTCTTGCAGAAACAGGCGAGGTTGATTTTGTTAAGGTTGAAGGGGATGGTTATCATTATCAGTTAACTATCGTTTCTAACGCATTCCTCGGCAAATCAAAGGTAGCAAGACAGCAATGGGTTTATTCGAAGCTGAAAGATTATATTACGACCGGCAGTCTGCATGCGCTTAGTATGAAGACTTGGACAAAGGAAGAGTGGGAGACAAGTCATGGATAAGTTAATAATAAATGGCGGTAAAGCTTTAAATGGCGAAGTCATGATCTCTGGTGCAAAAAATTCGGCTTTACCGATCATGGCTGCAACACTCCTTGCTACCGATAATGTGACGATCGCTAACGTGCCTCATCTTCGAGATGTCACTACAATGATGGAACTCTTGGGACAATTGGGCGCCCAATTAACTGTCGATGAAAAAATGAATGTGCAAGTGGATGCTTCGCATGTTGATAGTTATGTTGCTCCTTATGAGTTAGTGAAAACCATGCGTGCCTCTATTTTAGTACTAGGTCCTCTATTGGCTCGTTTTGGCCAAGCTGATGTTTCACTGCCGGGTGGCTGTGCAATTGGTACTCGTCCAGTGGATTTACATCTTAAGGCACTTAAAGCAATGGGGGCTGATATTTCTGTGAAGAATGGTTACATCAAGGCGCGTTGTAAAAAGGGGCGTTTACAGGGTAAGCCTTTGGTTTTTGATACGGTGACTGTAACAGGCACTGAAAATGTTCTCATGGCGGCTGTTCTTGCAGAAGGTAAAACGCTCATTAAAAACGCGGCTCGTGAACCAGAGGTTGTTGATTTAGCGAATTTCCTGACTCAAATGGGAGCAAAAATTTCTGGTGCTGGTACGGCAACTATTGAAGTAGAAGGGGTAAGCTCACTCACTGGCGGTCGATATGCCGTTATGCCTGATCGTATTGAAGCAGGGACCTATCTTACTGCTGGTGCACTGACACGCGGTAGAGTCACTGTACGTCGTGTAAAACCAGATAATTTATTGTCCATGCTTTGTAAATTTGAAGAAGCAGGCGCTGAATTGGCGATAGGGGAAGATTGGGTGACTTTGAATATGCATGGTTTGCGTCCTCAGGCGGTTAATATATCCACGGCTCCTTATCCAGCGTTTCCTACTGATATGCAAGCGCAATTCATGGCTTTGAATACCATTGCTGAAGGTTCCTCTTCAGTGATTGAGAATATCTTCGAAAATCGTTTTATGCATGTACAGGAATTGCAGCGTATGGGAGCTCAAATTCATTTAAATGGCAATACAGCAATGGTTACTGGCGTAGAAAAATTAACCGGCGCTCCAGTTATGGCTACTGATCTACGCGCTTCTGCAAGTCTTATTTTAGCCGGCTTGGCCGCGGAAGGAGAAACCAGTGTTGAGCGTATTTACCACGTCGACAGGGGCTATGAGCGTATTGAAGAAAAACTATCGATGTTAGGCGCTGATATCAAGAGGGTTTCAGTGCGGTGATCGCTCGTAATGACTTGGCTTCTTATCTGCACACTCTATTAGCTTGCGCCAATTTTAATGATTATGCGCCTAATGGTGTGCAGATCGAAGGGACTGATAAGATCACTCGGATTTGTACGGCTGTTACAGCATCAGCTGATGTTATTGAACAGGCAGTGAAGATGCAAGCGGATGCTTTGTTTGTACATCACGGTTATTTCTGGCGGGGTGAAGACGCAGTGATAACTGGTATTAAGCGCCAGCGTGTTGCTCAATTACTCACTAATAATATAAGCTTGTTTGCTTACCACTTACCACTTGATTGTCATCCGGAATTGGGTAATAACGCTTGCTTGGCAAGGCTTTTTGATTTTAATGCAATCACCATGCACCAAGCTGGTAAAACGCCCAATTTACTATGGTCTGGTTCATTAAAACAGGGTAAAACTGCCAAAGAATTCTCAATTCAATTACAGGAAAAATTAGGCAGAGAACCTTTGCATGTGCAAGCTGGGGATAACCTTATTCAACGTATAGCCTGGTGCAGTGGGGCAGCGCAGGATTTTATAGAAGAAGCTTATGCTCTTGGGGTTGACGCTTATTTCAGTGGTGAAATTTCCGAGCGCACCTATTATCAAGCAAAAGAATTAGGGATTCATTATTTTGCCTGTGGTCATCATGCGACTGAGCGTTATGGTATTCAAGCGCTGGGTAGACATCTGTCCGAGCATTTTAAGTTGCAACATCATTTTATTGACAGCTCTAATCCTGTTTAGAATAAGAACACTAACAGTGTTTAGCGCATTGATAATGCAAAAATTCCAAAAAATAAAATAATAATTCCAGAGACACGATTGATATAGCTCATCACTTTAGGGCTAAGGCAATGGCGTAATTTAAACGCTACGAAACTACTGAGTAATAACCACCAAAGTGCTGAACCGAGCGTTATTCCCGAGACTAATAGAAAGGCATGTGTAAAGTCAGTGGCTGTACTGCCTAAACCTAAACCTGCAAATATAGCCATAAAGGATAAAATGGTTGCTGGATTTGTTAAAGTCAATAAAAAGGTGGTAGCAAAGGCATTCCAAAGGGATCGTTCTTCATCTCGAGTTGCTCGTGCTTGGGGATTTGCCAGAAAAAGTGTGACTCCAAAATAAAGCAAAAATAAGCCACCTATCAAGCGTATCCAAAATTGTTGGGTGAGCAAAAAAGAAGAGAGTGCCGTTAAACCAAATCCAGCAATTATTCCATAGACGCCATCAGCTAGCGCTGCACCCAAACCACTCATAAGTCCGATTTGGAAACCATTATGCAGAGAACGTTGGATACACAATATACCGATTGGACCAACAGGTGCCGCAATTGCAATACCAACAATTAATCCTTTGAGAAAAAGAGTAATCATTTAACTCCTTAAACCAGTAGAGATCTAATGGAGTGAGATTAAACGATAAGTCTACCATTTCCAAACTTGGAGAACTTGATTTTTTACTGCTGTAAAAAGCCAATAATATGATTTGTAAAGCTTGTGATGGTGTGTTAATTATATTTTTAATTAGGAGCTTACTAATTAATTACGAAGAAGGAAGCCGCTATGGATGGGTGCATTGGTAAACATATGAAATTCAAAAGATCATTGGCCTCATTAACCATTGTCTTGTCGTTTGGTTTGGCAGGTTCTCTGTTTGCTGCAAGTGGACAATTAATATTAATCAATTCGCTTGGAGTGGTTGTTAATGGAAGTCTGGGTGGTTCGGCTTCGAATATTAAAGTACAAGTCAGTGATTCTTCAGGAATTTGCTCAACAACTTCTTCTTTGGCTTATGGTGGAGTAGTCGTTGTACCATGGAATAGCGCAAATACCCATTCGACAACCAAGTGTACAAATATAGTTAGTGTAGATGTCTCTGCTTTGAAAACAGCGAGTGGTGTTATTCAATATGACAGTACTGCCAATCCCGCACCACCACCACTAGCTACTGCACCAACTACTTTTATTGCTCCAACAGCTGCAGCGGCCAACATAGCACTTATTATTACAGGAAATGCCTCACCAGCAATGATTAACAGTGCAACCTCTTGGGGCTCAGCAGCAGGAATTCCACCTGTTTACCTTACCTCAAATGGAAGTATTTCAGTGACTGGTGTGATGGGGGGGGTAGGTATGCAAGGCATAAAAGCTGCAGCACGTATGCTGCGTTATGGGGTGAGGCCTGCAGCCTAAATTCCTTGGTGCCTGCGAGGCGATTTTGTCATTTCCACGCAGGAAGTCTCCTTCTCAAATTGCTTCCTTACTATGTTTACGCCATGTCTTCCCGTTTCACGGGAGGACATCTGTAAATCAAATTAGCCAAATAGGTCACATTTCTCAGTGAGTTGGCGCCATAGACAAAGGGTTACGCTATTTTATTTTTAATATAAACCCCTGCTGGCTTTAAATTGTTATCTCCCCAGGAGCTGTTTGTACAGCTATTCGTTTTCCAAATAGCTCCAGAACGAAAATCGTCAGAATAATTCCAGTTTGTCCAACCAATTTTTCTTGTTGCCATAAGCTGCATATAGCGATCAGACATGACAAAATCATTTGCTCCATCACCGCTGTAGGTTTGTGTACCAAACTCAGTTACAAAGATAGGGAGTACTTGAGAAGCATTATCCAAAGCGCTTAAATACTCCTCTCTGTGGGAGGCAGCATAAAAATGGAATGTGTACATAATATTTGCAAATTGGACAGGATTGTTAACAATTTCCTGATAAGTACTACCTTCAGAGACACCGAGTGAGCTCCAACCCCGGGTGCCAATAAGAATTGGGGCATTGGCATCAATTTCCCGGATTACAGGAATCAGTTGATCAGCATAGTTCTTTATTGCTGCCCAACTTACTCCATTGGGTTCATTTGCAATTTCATAGAGAATATTCTTTTTATCTTTGTGAACTGTAGCAATATCGGTGAAGAATTTTTTAGCGCGAATTAAATTGTAGTTTGGATCACCAGGATTCAAGATATGCCAATCAACGATGACATAAATTCCTCGCTCATAAGCTTCATTAATTAACTCACTTACCTGTTGAGTAAAGGCTGCAGGATTGCTCTCATAGCCACCTTCCTGGACATAAAGAGAAAGTCTTATAACATTGGCTTTAAAATTCTTGCTCAATACATTTAAAGAGGCTTCAGTTATACAAGAACCAAGACCGTACCATTGAAGGCCATGAGTGCTCATTCCTTTTAATTGAATCGCGTTTCCTTGCTCATTGCAAAGCTGAGTGCCACACACTTTTAATTGTCCATTTATTGCAAGTGGAGTTTCCGCATTCTCAGGACTGAAGCTAATTGTTACTACAGCATTGGCAGAGGCTGTCAAAGGTTGTGGTGAAAAATGAATTGAAAAACCATCTACAGCCTGAGAGGAAAGAGTATAAATTACTCCTTCTGTTAGTATGACAGTCGCTGAGCCGTTGCCGTTATTTAAATCTATCGTTTGCGACATGACCGTAGAATTATCATGAGGTGTCAGATTGATTTTTAGCGATGTTAAATTGGCTGGAGCGCCTGTAACATTTAAGGTGACGGAATCCTGAATAATCTGGGTACATTGATAAGTTAAAGTAGTCGCAGGAAGGCTTGTTGTACTGGCAACTAAACTAGTAGGCGTAAAGATTGGAGCGCAATGCTGGCCGTTATAATTAATTGCTGTTGTTGAGAATTGATAAGTAGCACCTGCCTGTAATTGAGGAATTGTGGTGAGGCTGTCCCAATTCAATGAGCGCGTTATTGAATTCCCTGTTTGATTTTGCGTGATTAAGACCGATGGATTACTGGTGTAGCCTGTTAATTTATCAGGCAAGGTTTGTAAATTAATCGCAATTTTACCCTCTTGTTGAGTCAAATTATAAGTAATCGTTGAATTAATTGTTTGATCTTTTTCTAATGTAAAAGTATGAGGCAGTGCATTGCCTTGGTAACTATGGCCATTACTGTCAGATACATTTTCAGCTGCAACACTATAAGCTCCTATGGGCAATTCGGATAAAGTGAGTGTGGAGGCCCAAGGCAATTGAACGTTATTGATTATCTGGCCATCGTGAAATAAGTGAATTAGGGCATGATCCTGCGAAACACCAATTGGTTTCGGTGATGCATTTTGTAGCACTAATGAGCCTGTTTCGACGGGGGTTTGTAAATAAACGTTTACACTGCCCGTAAGATGATTATCTGCACTAACACCATATCTAATTTGGATAGAATCATTAGGAGGTAGTTTGGAGTTTGCGCCTGGATAAGATGGAAAATGCAAATTTAAAGTGGCTAAATAATTCCCATTAGTTTGATGCTGCGAAGAAATAGTTAACGAGCTATCCGGATAAGATAACGGTGCAAAATCTCCCCAGAATGACGTATTAATTGTTGTTGTACTTTCAAAGGAAATCGTGGCATTTTGAAAGTTTACCGTTTTATTACAGTTATTGGTTAGTCTTAAAATCATTGATTTCCAGTACTGATCGCCCGTCGCAGTGAATTGCGATGATAGACAGGTAGTTGGTTGCGCGACTAAAGGTGTTTGCAATGGTTGCGCTGCGACCGCTTGGGCTATGAGTACGAATAAGCCGATAACTAAATGTTTTTTCAAGATATTGCTTCCTTTCAATTTAAGCCAATAAATCTGTAATGAAAACGAACATCCGTTTTGCTTTAGCGTAAGGAATTTATACTTATTTTTGTTTAAAGTAAAACTTGGATAAAATAGTCTCTAATCAGTTATAAATTTTGTCAGGATGCATAACAATTATGTTTGATTTTAATGATCTTGAGTTTGCTCACGGTAAACCACAGGCAACAGGAACTATGAAAACCTCAGCAGAGGATTTTAAAGTAGATGAAGAGCTTGGCTTTGAGTTAAGCGGTCAAGGCGAGCATCTTTATTTGCGTATTGAAAAAAAGGGTTTGAATACGGAAGAGGTAGTTAAGGCTTTAGCACGAACTTTAGGCAAATCCGAAAAAAATATTTCTTATGCAGGCTTAAAGGATCGCCAGGCTTTAACAACACAATGGCTTTGTGTTCACTGTCCTGGTGAAGAAATTATTTCGCCTGACTTACTTGCCGGAGAAGGATGGCGGGTTATTGAAAACAAGCGTCATTTAAAAAAATTAAAAATAGGTGCACTTGAGGCAAATCGTTTTAATTTGATTTTGCGTGATATTAAAGAATATGAGGAGGTGGAAAACCGCCTTCAGCAAATTCGATGTGTGGGGGTGCCAAATTATTTTGGTGCTCAGCGATTTGGCTATGAGGGGCAAAATCTTGTTAAAGCAGAAGCTTTTTTTAGTGGCCATATCAAAGTAAAAAATCGATTTTTACGCGGGATTTATTATTCAGCAGCGAGAGCCTTTTTATTTAACCAAATTCTTTCAGCTCGCGTTAAAGCAGCAACCTGGAATACTGCTTTACCTGGTGATGTCATGCAATTAACGGGCAAGAACAGTATTTTTTCCATCGAGGCTCCCGACGAGCTCATACAAACCAGAGTGGAAGACTTTGATCTTTCACCAGCCGCCCCTTTATGGGGGAAAGGCCAAGAACGGGTTGGAGGCGATGCTTTAACTCAACAAGAGCAGGTATTAGACAGGTATAAATTTTGGTGTGAGGCATTGGAGTCTCATGGATTAGAACGTGCATATCGACCTTTAGTATTGCCAATAGAAGATTTGATGTGGAGTTGGCAGGATAATCAATTGAATTTAAGTTTTAGATTAACTTCTGGTAGTTATGCAACCAGTGTGGTACGTGAGTTAATACAATTGAATACTTAACCAACGTTATTTTAACTATAACGTCTTTGATTCGATCCGCTCTGTCGAAGTGACGGGTACATCCGTTTCGCATTCAGTAAGCAAGGGAAGTCTAGTATGCTTACCATCGATAGTTACGATGACCTCCGCTTCTCCTATTTCAAATTCACCCGTTTTACATTGAGTAAGATGTTCTTTGTGTTCAAGTGTTAGTTGTGCTGGTATGTGACTGAGATTAACCAGCATTAAATCGATACCGTCTTGAATAAGATGCCCGTCAACTAATGAGATGCCGCTTAATTTCTCCCCTGATTTAGCATGATGATACAACGTGGTGATCCCGCAGACTGCCTCACCAATGAGTTGGCAACTTATGTCAAGCGGTATACCAATACCAAAACCAACACCTTCCCCAACTATCTTCAGTGATTTCCCCATTACAAAGGCTAGGGAGAGGCCGCAAAAGGTATCAAGAATACGGCTGGCAACTGCAGGCACTAGAACAATCATACAAACACTGGCAGAGGATCCCACTGCTAAATAAACACCACCACCTAATACGGCTGTTAAAGCATAGCGGACAGGTGGTATATGGCTAATCGTATCGCCCATGACATAGCCTACACTCCAACCTAATATTTGTAAGGGCTGGGCAATTAAGGGTCTCAGGACTGATGTAATAGGATAGTTCTTTACTTGTTTTTTATCTAATAAGGCACATTGATCTTTAGTAAATTCCAGGAACTCATGCCATTCCAGCTCTGTAAAAGGAGAATTAGTTTTGGTATTGATAGCTTTTAACGGTCCATGAGTTTCCAAATAGCGTTTGGTTGCTAATAAGCAAGTGGCTCGAGTTTTGTCATCAACAAGATTAATAGGGCTTATCTCTGCTGCTTCATCAAGAAGCTGGCTTAAAATAGGTGGAGGTAAATAATTGCTATTAGTTTTGGATTTAATATAGAAGCAGGCTGTCATGAGTATGTGCAAGGCTGTTAAAAAACTCTGGATTACCTCCTCAGGTTTCGTGAGACTCTCCCAGTTTTTACGCAAAGCAGCCAGCAATCCTTTTATAAAGCCAATTTGCTGCCTGCGGGTCGCGATATCTTTGGCACCAAAAAAACAACTGATTGCATAAGGTTGTGGTGATTTTTCTAAATCTTTCCCAGAACGAATTTCATAATCTCTATCTAAACTGTCTAGTTTGCTAAGAAATTTTGCAACAGGAAGGAAAAAGCCCATACACACCTCACATCCATGCTAATTTAATATCCTGTTTTTCTATATTACCTACTCCTTGATTAAATGCAATCTTACCTGACTAAATTTTATGTTTATGAAGTATATGCGTTTAAATGCCCATTTGATCCCCATTACTGTACAAAAAATTCCATCAAGACATAATTGTTTGAAATCATTTGTGAAGAAATGCAAAGTTAATTAACCTATTGAAAAACTGATGATATAGTTAACAATTAACATTGCACAAAGCTGTTTAGGCAATAATTATGACGCCGATAAAACAATTCTTCATGCTACTTAGATTTTCTCATTGGTCTAAGGCTGCCTTTGTGCTACTTGGCGTTTTTTATTCTGGCTCACTTGAATACCTGCCGGATGCTTTACTGGCGGCATTCTCATTTTGTCTAATTGCTAGCGCCGTTTACATCTACAATGATATACAAGACAGGGAGCAGGATAGATTACATCCACAAAAATGCCGTAGGCCTTTGGCTTCAGGAAATGTATCACTTCCTTTTGCATTGAGTATATTAGCAATCTTACTGGTTGGAGGATTATTGTTGGCTGGGTTGATTTCAATCAATCTTGCTGCGCTTCTTGGTTTATATTTGCTGATAAACCTCGCTTATAACCATGCCTTGAAAAATCTGCCTATACTTGATGTGTTATGTATTGCTAGTGGATTTATGTTACGTGTTTTAGCTGGCACTATCGGGATAGGGTTACCTATTTCTTGGTGGCTCACTTTGACGGCAACCTTGATTAGCCTGTTTATTGCCTTGTGCAAGCGACGTTTAGAAAAGCAACTGGATTTAACCTATACAACCAGAGAAGTACTGAAGAAATACTCGCCCAGATTACTGGATTATATGATTAATGGTACCGCTTTCTGTTGTTTTGTAGCCTATCTCCTTTATACCATTTATGCCCGGGATGAATCGTTCTATTTTTTGCTAACAATACCTTTTGCTGCCATTGGACTGTGGCGTTTTGCCTGGGTGACAAGACGAAATAGTGGTAATGATGATCCGGTTTCCTTATTTTTAAGTGACAACTTATCACGGTTTAATTCGTTGTGTTTTCTAATTTTAACCCTCATTGCGTTGTTTAAATAATGAATAAAAAAGGGTTATTAATTGGTCTATTGTTGGTTGCATCATTTATTTATCTACTCTTATTCCAGTTAAAAGCGATTTGGCCCTTTACCATTGATGATATGTACATTAGTCTTCGTTATGCCAAGCATTGGGCAGATGGGTACGGTTTGTTATGGAATATCGGAGAGGAACCTGTAGAGGGGTATTCTAACTATAGCTTTGTTGTTTTGGCGGCAGTGTCACTCTACTTACATCTTGATCCGGTTATCGTGCTGAAGAGCGCCGGTGTTTTAGGGCTTTTCCTTGCAACAGCGGGCGTTTATTTTCTTTCGCGCTTATGGTTTTCTGCTTGGCTTGCCTTTATTCCCTGTCTATGGATGTTAATATACCGGGGTCAAATAATATGGTCTGTCAGCGGCCTGGAAACGACTGTATATCAGGCTTTGCTCGTTTTTTCCCTATTTTCGCTGTTACGCGGTATGGGCTACGATTTTTATCCTCAGCAAAGAAAAAAATCAAACAAAGTTTATTTCTTGTTAACGGGTTTGTTATTTGCCCTATCAGCAATGACCAGACCTGAAGCGCCGGCTTTGGTATTGCTTTTGAGCTTCATAGCCTTGTTTGATAGTGGTAATGAAAAGAACAAAACGTATTATAGGAATCTTTTGTGGAGTTGTAGCACCTTTCTCATCCTTTTTTTACCTTATTTCATCTGGCGTTGGTACTACTATGGCCTGTTATTTCCCAATGCCGTTTATTGCAAAGGATTCAACGACTTTTCTGCGTTTAATCTAGATGAAAGTTATTTAGGTTTAATTTGGCCTTTTTTGTTATTAGCTCTGCCTGCGATTTTTTTTGCAAAAGACAGGCGTCATTATTTTTTGTGGACACCAAGTATTTTGTATCTGACTCTATTAATTGGTGCGGATCCCATTGTTGCTTTTTTTAATCGCCTATTTTTGCCTGTTTTTATTCTACTTCTGCCCCTGTCTCTTTTGGGAATGACTTATATATTGCGTTATTTCTTACAAAAAGAAGATGAAATTTATTATACAAGTCTTGTATTTTGTGCGCTTCTTGTTGCGTTTGTTTTTATTCCATCGATGAGTTTGTCCAATTACCGTTATTTTGCTATCAATCCGCAAGCAGGGGAGCATTTGCGGCAGAAGGTCGTAGATTGGTTAACCAATAATGTCACTAAGGACAGCCAGGTATTGCTTGCTGATAGCGGGATGATTCCCTATCTTAGCCCCTTACGTTTTATTGATTCCTATTGCTTGAATAACAAAAAAATGGCGAAGATATCACACCAGGAGAGGTATCATCGTATGTGCCAGGACGCATTCCTCATTAAGCCCGAAGCGATTATTTTAACCTCATTAATGGCGCGTGGAAGAGTTATTTATACACCAACTGATTATTGTTTGCGCAGAGAGCTAAAAAAGAACAAATTATATCAATTTCGCACAATATACCAAGTTAAAGACTTGGATTCTTCTTATCGGTATGAAATTTATACCCTATTAAATTAAAGCTGTAGTAATATAGCCGTTGCCATTGATTGACAAATTTTGTGCAGCTCTACCAAGAAAGGAATTTTTTACAATTATGCAGAATATTGGTACTTTTTTTCTGAAACTCTACAAGAAATTACCTGTTATTGCTTTTGATGTAATAGCAATTCCAGTTGCCTGGTACTTTGCTTATTGGCTTCGATATAATATGCAGCCCTTTCCCAGCAGCCTTGTTACGGTTTATTCTCTTTTCGCATTACTGACTTTAATGACGATGCAAATAACCTGTTATTATTATTTTCGGGTTTACCGCGGTTTATGGCGTTTTTCCTCTTTAAATGATGTAGCAAGAATTATTAAGGCTACAGTCTGTGCAACAATACTCTCTATACCCGTTTTTTATTTAGCCTCGCTTCTGCAACATATTCCTCGCTCAGTATTTCCTTTGTACAACATGATTTTAATAACACTGCTTTGTAGCGGCAGACTATTAATGCGTTCTCTCTGGGATAAGCGGGGTAGGGAAGGGCAGGTTAGTGAAATTAAGCGTGTATTGATTATTGGGGCGGGTCGAGCAGGTGAAAGTCTGGTGCGTGATCTCAAACGCACACAGTCTTATCAGCCAGTTGGTTTTGTCGATGACAACCTTGGCAAAAGAGGACTAGAGGTACATGGAATCAGAGTATTAGGTACTTCTCGCGATTTGCTCGATTTAGTTATAGAGCATCATGTCGATCTGATTTTTATTGCTATTCCTTCGGCAGGCTCTGCAGCGATGCGACGTATAGTCAGTCATTGTGAAAAATCAAATGTGCCATTTCGTACCTTACCCAGCATCCCTGCTTTGGTGGCAGGGCGTGTAGAAGTAAATGCCCTTCGAGATGTTAACATCGAGGATTTATTAGGGCGTGATCAGGTCCAGTTACAATGGGATAAAATTGCTGCCAACATCAAAAATAAACGAGTTATTGTGACTGGAGGCGGGGGCTCGATTGGTTCTGAATTATGCCGTCAGATCATGGCGCTTCAACCCGGCAAGTTATTAATTGTAGAGAATTCCGAGTTTAATTTATACAAGATAGAGCAGGAGTTGAACGAGAGTTTTCCTCTGATACCCCTTGAGTTAGGATTAGTATCTGTCACTGATAAAGTAGCAATTGACTATTTATTCGACCAATTTAAACCACAAATCGTGTTTCATGCAGCGGCTTATAAACATGTGCCTATGCTTGAGGAGCAAATTCGTGTCGCTATACAGAATAATGTTTTAGGAACCCAAATCGTAGCAGAGGCGAGTGTAGCCGTTGGAGTAGAAAAATTTATTTTGATTTCTACAGATAAGGCTGTGAATCCGGCGAATGTCATGGGAACGACCAAACGAGTTGCTGAAATTTATTGTCAGAATTTGAATGAACGGGTTGATACCCAATTCATCACTGTACGGTTTGGTAACGTCTTGGGCTCTGCCGGTAGTGTAGTACCCTTATTTCAAAAGCAATTGCAGGCTGGTGGACCATTAACTGTCACCCACCCCGACATTCAGCGTTATTTCATGACTATACCAGAAGCTTGTCAGTTAATTTTACAGGCAATGGTTAATGGCCACGGGGGGGAAATCTTTGTATTGGATATGGGGGAACCGATTAAAATCAGCTATCTCGCTGAACAAATGATTCGTTTGGCTGGCAAGGAGCCTGGTAAAGATATAGCCATAGAATATACAGGGCTAAGGCCTGGCGAAAAATTATTTGAAGAACTTTTTCATGTGTCCGAACAATTGGCACCCACGGAGCATGAGAAGTTATTTAAAGCCAAGTTTCGTCAGCTGGAATGGCATGAGTTGATCCAAACAATTCGGTTGTTAAATACGGCTTGTGCTATGCATCATAATGAAGAGCTTTATGTTTTACTAAAGAGCTTAGTGCCGGAATTTAATTCACAGGTAGAAAAAGGGGCAGTAGTTAATTAAGCCATTAGATTGGGCAGTTCTTTCTCTCTAAAAGATTTTTTATGAAATACTTGTCGGTGAGGATTTCTCTCATTTATGATGAAATACGGATGGTTTATAGTTTATTTCAATGAATTTTCCTTATTCGATTATCGATTTAACTCATGGTTTGACTTCTGACTGTCCTTCCTGGGATAAGACCTGCGGTTTTCAATATCATAACGTAATCGATTATCAAGATTGTGATACTGGCCTACCATTTCGAGTGCAGCATCTAATTATGCATGCGGGGATTGGTACTCATATTGATGCCCCTGCTCATTGCATAGAAGGCGGCAAATCGGTAGCAGAGCTTGATTTAAATGATTTGCTCGCTCCAGCAGTGGTTATTGACGTTTCACAAAAAATAAACGCTGATTATAAGGTCGTCGTAGAAGATGTTATGAATTTTGAATCCAGATACGGAAAAATCGAAACTCACTCTTTTGTGATTATTTATACGGGTTGGGATCAATATTGGCTGGAGCCTGAGAAATACCATAATAACTATAATTATCCCTTTCTAGCGCAAGAGGCAGCAGAGTTGCTTTTGGAGAGAGAAATTGTGGGGCTTGGTATTGATACCTTGTCGCCGGATCGGCCTGGTGCCGGTTATCCAGTTCATCAATTATTCTTAGGGGCAGGTAAATACCTTATTGAGAATGTAGCTAATGCTGTGAAATTACCTGCTGTAGGAAGTTATATTCTTGCTTTACCACTTAAACTTTTGCAAGGTACAGAAGCCCCCCTCAGGCTTGTTGCCTTAATCAATAAGGAAAGGAAATGACCATAAGCTATGATGATTTTGCTCGAGTTGATTTGCGTTCGGGTACAGTAGTAGAGGTTAAAGAGTTTTCACGCGCTAAAAAGCCGGCCTATAAAGTTTGGGTTGATTTTGGCCCTGAAATTGGTATTTTGCAAACTTCAGCACAAGTGACTGCACACTATACGCCGGAATCTTTAATAGGCAGATTGGTAGTTGGTTGTGTGAATTTGGGTGAAAAAAATATTGCTGGTTTCATCTCACAATTTTTGTTACTTGGCTTTTCTGATGCAGACGGTGCTATTTGCTTGATTACTGCAGATCCCAAGGTGGAAAATGGTCGAAAGTTACACTAATTTATCGAAGTTATCTCTCTCAACTCTTTTGGAGGAGTTGATAAACGCCTTGGAATGGGCAGCGTAAATGGGCTCTCAGTTATATTTTTTGAATCTTGTTAGCGGATTGAATCATAGCTTGTTTTCGTTGTTCCGTACGGTAACTTGATTCACCTCTTGAAAGAAACAGGGAAATTCCCGCGCGGAATAAATTGGTATTTTGGTTACATCCAAAGAACAACTAATTCCAGGCGGGAACAATCTAGAGAGATATTAATGTGGTTATTCAGTTTGATGTTCTTACTAGTGCTAAACTTAGTAGAGATGCACTAGGAGAAAAATTTGTTAGTTATCAATGGCTATTCAAAAAAATTCATCCTGCTAGTCAGTATGCTGTGGGGATTTTTTTGCTTATTCGATCCTTGCAATGCTTATGCAGCGCCATTAGGAAGTGCCCAACGCCCAATACGTGTTGCTGCTGTTAATGAAGCTCCGTTTGTTATTTCTAAAGATCGATTATTGACTGGTTTGGCGGTTGATATTTTTAAATTTGTTGCTGAAACTCAGCACTGGCATTATCAAATCACCCTGGTTGGTGAAGATATTGATGCAGCAATTGATGCTGTTGCGGCAAAAAAATTTGACCTGCTCATTGGACCTATTTCGGTTACCAGTGAACGTATAGTCCGAGTTGATTATGGTAGGCCTTTTTTTCTTAGTGAGGTAAGGCTTGCCTTTAACACCCATTCCGTATCGGCGCTTGAAACGCTTTACAATCTGTTTGAGACAATACCTTTACTAATAGTTGGCTTGATTATTCTAGGATTTTTTCTTATTTCAAACTTTATCTGGTTTGCTGAAAAATCAACAAATGAAGAAATGCCAAAGGGGTATTTTAAAGGAACGTTTTTCTCTCTTTGGGTGTTTATCTCACATTTTCTTAAGGGAGGAATGTTTTTCAGGCCCACAACAACGGCTGCGCGGGTTGCGATTACATTTTGGTTTATAGTGGCTTTATCCTTTTATTTGGTTGTAACCTCTACCTATACGGCCTATATGACAGCGAAAATAGTTAGCGCAAGCGAACCAGTTCATGATGTTAGTGATTTAAGGGGCAAAAAATTAGCTTATGTAAAAGGTGAAATGTATATTAAATACATTAAAGCGATTAATGCTGATCCAGTACCGCAAGTCGATTTAGTGGCGGCAATAGACGCTTTGCAGAGTCAGGAAGTTTTTGGGGTAGTTGAAGATTCGTTAGTTTTATCCATGGTGATTGATGCTTCAAATTTTAAAGATCTAACGGTATCTAGTTTTAAATTCAGTAGCGATGAACTTGCTTTTGCTTATACGCAGAATAGCCCAATTAGAAATATCATGGATCAAATGATTGTGATTATGCAAGATACAGGAGAGATGGAGACGCTGTGTAAGCTCTATTTGGGTAATAAATACAAGAACTGTGAATTTTAAGTATTTAGAAGCTATTTAAGCCTCACGGCAGACAGCTTCTATATTATGTCCATCAAGATCCAATATATAAGCAGCGTAATAGTTTGGATGATAAATTTCTCTCACCCCGGGAGAACCGTTATCTCTTCCTCCAGCAGCAAGTGCAGTCTTATAAAAAGCATCAACCATTTTTCGGGTTTGGGCACGAAAAGCAAGGTGAATAATGGGCGTTGTCTGGATGCCTTGTTTAAGCCACAATTCAGGTTGACCATGAATGGAGAAGCCTGCCCACTCTTCCCATTCCATAAATAATTCATATCCCAGAGGTTTTAACACGTTAAGATAAAATTCTTTACTGCGTTTGATATCAGAAACTTGTAAACCAACATGATCTAGCATGGATGTTCTCCATCTTTCTTGATGATTAACACTCGTTTATCATCTGTTGTAAAAATAGGTTCATCAAATTATTAGAAAAATAGTAGCACAAGTTTTGCGATGGCTTAAAATGATTTATTAATCAAGGGGGGTACTTATGAGAATTATTGTTATTGGTGCATCCGGGACGATAGGAAGGGCGGTAGTGGAAGAATTACACTTACGCCACGAAATCATTAAAGCTGGCTATAAAAGTGGTGATATCCAGGTGGATATTACTGATAAAAACTCAATTGAAGCGATGTTTAAAAAAATTAAGCAGGTTGATGCGGTGGTGCTCACTACAGGCAAAGTACATTTTGGCGATTTTATGCAAATGAATGGCGATGAGTTCAATATCGGTTTACAAGACAAATTGATGGGGCAGGTCAATACCGTATTAATTGGTAGAAACTACCTTAATGAGGGTGGCTCGTTTACTTTAACCAGTGGGATTTTAAGCCATGATCCTATTCGCTATGGTTGTTCTGCTTCAATGGTTAATGGTGCTTTGAATTCGTTTGTAATTGCTGCCGCGTTGGAAATGCCCAAAAAACAACGTATCAATTGCATTAGTCCTACTGTGATTACTGAGGCTATGAAGCATTATGCAGCGTATTTCAGGGGGTATATGCCTGTCAGCGCAGCCCAGGTAGCACTTGCTTACAGCAAAAGTGTTGAGGGCTTACAAACAGGCAAAGTGTATCAGGTTCAGTAGAGGAAACTACTCTGCTTTTTGTGTTTTTTCTTTGCGATCAGGAAAGATATCTTTAAATTGCAGATGTTTATTGATTTCCATAGCAATAGGATGGCGCTTGGAGAAACCACCTATTTTATAGATTAAAATGGGGCCAACAAAGCTGATAAAGCCCATGGTAAAAGCGATTTTATAGGTTGGATCTTTATTTAATAATAAGAAGATTAAACAGCCAACCATCAATATAATAGCGGCAATACCGGTATAGGGTGAGCCTGGGGTTCTATAACTTAAATCATCTGTAGTATAGCCGGCTTGGTACAAACGTCTGCGGAAGTTAATTTGAGCCCAGCAGAGCGATATCCATGCGATGGCACCAGTAAAGCCCGAAACAAGCAATAGAGCAATATAAAGCATGGACTGACCAAAGAAATAACCAGCAGCAAGTAATAACCAGATGGCAATCAAAGTAACGATACCTGCATTTTGCGGTACAGCATTATGATTAAGTAAGCTCAATTTATGCGGTGCCATACCATTACGAGCCAGTGCATTTAGTGAACGGACTATGCCGTAGACCCCAGAGTTGGAGCAGGAGAGTGTTGCTGTAAGTGTTACAAAACTGGTCACTGCACCAGCCCAGCGTAGCCCATAGAAATTTAGGGCGTCGGCAAAAACAGAATTAGCAAGACCGGCTTTTTGCCAGGGGAAAATCAATACCAGGCAAAAGACTGGGATAATGTAAATGAAAAGAATTCTAAATGTCACGTTTCGAATAGCACGAGGAATCATGCGAGCTGGGTTAACCGATTCGCCGGCGGCTAGTCCGATAATTTCTGAACCTTGGTAATTGACTAATAAAAGTACCATCGCTGTTAATAGGGCCATCTTGCCATTAGGGAAGAGTCCTCCTTGGTCAAAAATAAATTTTGTACCAATAATGCCAGCGGGTTGTGGGCCATGAATAATGCCTAAAAAAATGAGAGTAGCGAGTATAACGAAGCCCATCAGTGCCAGGATTTTAATTAAAGCCAGCCAAAATTCAATTTCACCAAAGGTACCTACTTTGGCGATATTGATATAGGTAATTAACAAGCCAAAGCAGACAGCCCAGACGTAACCATTTATGCCGGTAAAATGCTGCATGATAATGCCGCCTGCAATACATTCGGCGGGAATATAAGCGACCCAGCTAATCCAATAAGACCACCCTACACCACAGGCTATAGTAGGAGAGATGAAATCAGCAGTGTAAGTTATAAAAGAACCAGAGATTGGGATAGCAACAGCCAATTCCCCCATACATAACATGGTGAGATAAATAATCAAACCACCTAATATATAGGCTAGGAATACTGAAGGGCCAACCAGGTTAACAACCTCCCCAGTGCCCAAAAAATATCCAGATCCGATAATCCCACCTAAGGCGATGAGTTGCACATGGCGATCTTTTAAACCGCGCCTATACCCACCATCACTGATTGGGGCTTGATGATTGTCTTGATGATTAATCACTAGCTGTATAGTCTCTCTCAAAAAAGTGAAGCATTAATTGGCTGGAAAATTGTACAATAATTTTCTATTTTGTCCATAAATTTCTATGGAACATAACAATAAAAAGAGATTTTTATAAGAAAAAAGCTGAGAAGGCAAGATTTATTTTTAGCATAATTTACTTGATAATTAATTAGCGAATAAATCCAACCTATTTGTTAGATTTTTTAGCGTTTTGCTGCGCAATTGTCGCCACAAAATAAGTCCTATATGTTTGATTTATCCCTGCAAATCAGGAGCGAGTGACTAATGCAAATCGTATCGACCGAACGAATTTTATTAAGAACCTGGCAAGAGTCAGACTTGTTGCCTTTTGCAAAAATGAACGCTGACGAAGAGGTGATGAGGTATTTTCCTAATACGTTAACAGTACAAGAAACAGCGGCATTGGTTAAGCGCATTGAAACTCATATTTGTCTGCATGGGTTTGGTTTATGGGCTGCGGAACTGAAAGAAACAAACACTTTTATAGGATTTATCGGTTTAAGTACCCCTACTTTTTCTGCTCCTTTTACCCCTTGTGTAGAAATTGGTTGGCGTCTTGCACAGCCTTATTGGAGGCAGGGTTTGGCGACTGAAGGAGCAAAAGCTGTTTTAGCTTATGGTTTTCGTCATTTCAAATTAGATGAGATAGTTTCTTTTACTACGATGCATAATCAGCGTTCACGGCGCGTCATGGAAAAAATAGGGCTAATTCATCACCCAGAGAATGATTTTATTCATCCGAATTTACCGCTTGATCATCCTTTGTCACAACATGTTTTATATCGCTTATCGTACAAGCAATGGCACCAGCGCGTTACCAAGGAGAATGTGGGGTAGGGGTGATAAATTAGAAAGCATCTCCTGCTCGTGTTCTTTTTAAAGTAGTTACTAGAATGATTTACTAGAATAGCCATCTCATCCAAATGCCTTTTATCGTTGCACTTGGCCTGTTCTTGCGTAAAGTCCGATCGAATCCTTGAGAAAACCCTCATCATCGAATCAGTTCATGGTTCGCCCACCGATTGTGGGCATCATTTTTTCAATATCCCGATAACTTAAATTTTTTTTGCTTGCTGCAATAGCTCCTCTACTTGCTTATTCTTGAAGGTAACATGCTTCTGCAGTCCTATGGCGATGATTGTTGGCGCCAACTCTTGAAGTACGTGCAAAGCATCTTCTTTCTCTTTGGTTGTCGAGGAATTTTCCAGTAAATTGATATTCGCTAAAAAAGCGCCAACACTCCCTTTTCTTACTTGTACTCCATTTATTTGAGCAAAATCAGCACCATCAGGGATGATATCACTTGCTTGAATACCTTTGCTTGTCATTATTTTCTCCTTACAAATTGTTTAGTGGCCACATAAGGCTATTTTCGATCTGATAAAAACGGTCCATCCCTATGGCTGACAAAAAATCTTCATCATGAGAGATAGCTAATATTGCTGCTGGAAATTCTTTTAATATTTGTATGATATGTTCTCTTGTTACTAAATCAAGGTTATTACATAACTCATCCAAAACAAGAAGTTTTGGGGGTGAGGCTGCAATTTGAGCCAAGCATAATCTTGCTTTCTCACCACCCGATAAATCGCAAACCAGCGTATTGATTTCTTCATTTTTACGAAACAGAAAACGGTTTAAGTGCTCTCTGATTTCTTGGGTAGTCCAATTTGGTTTTAACGCTTGAATCGTTATAAAAGCAGTGTGGTGATTAGAGAGGGTAGCATAAAACTGATCAATATAACCTATATCTTCCAGCCTTGGTGTATGCCAATCGCCTGATCTCCTTAGGTTGGCTTGCAGAATTGCTTTAATGAAAGTGGTTTTACCACTACCATTTCCTCCTGCTATCGCAATTCGCTCATTGCCTTGTAGTGAGAAATTAATCGCCTCAATAATGGGTTTATCATAACCGACCGCACCATCTCGAGTTGATAATAAAGTGTTTGAATTTACTTGCCCTGCTCGAAGAATGAATTGTGGTTTAATAATGTCTGGACGCTTGAATTGAGCGAGTTGATTAAGTAACGATTTTTTTTCAGCAGCAATGCTTTTTTTATTCTTATTGGCAGTAGCTTGTCCGCGCCCCTGAGCACTACGCAAGGCTAATTTATCACCATCGTATTTATTTTCACCATAAATCTTACGTTTTTTGGCACGTTCTTGTTCCTTCATAAGCTTGTGATGCGTTTTTTTTTGTTGTAGTCCAAGCTGTGAAATGGCTTTTGAAATTACTTGATGTTGAATTGCCAATTCACGGCAATAATCCTCATAATTACCTGCGAAAATGCGAATTCGACCATTATCTATGTGCCATAAGGTATCGACAATTTGGCGGAGTAATTGCGGATCATGCGAAACAATGATCAAGGTTTCTCTGTAATTATCTAGCAATTTAAAAAGTGCTCGACGATTGATCTTATCCAGATGATTGGTTGGTTCATCCAACAACAGCAGGTTGGGTGAGCGGCTTAAGGCTTTACTTAGCGCCCTATTAAAAGCTTGGCCACCGCTGAGCTGGGTGCGGTAGTCAGCAACCATTTGAGGAACATACGCTAAAACAAGATCAGCGGGATGTTTTACCTCGCCTTCATAAGAATCCATTTCTCCTGATAACAGTTTGAGCAAGGAAGATTTGCCACTGCCATTTTGGCCCATGATAGCGATGCGCGAACCATGTCGTATGTCAGTGGTGAAATCTTGAAAGCAGGTTTTTTGAGGGAAAGACAGAGTAAGTCTGTTAATACGAAGGGGTTTATGCATGATAGTACTCTCAATATTTAAAGCAAATCCAGAAAACCATGTTTCTGGGCATTTAAAATTTTATTGAGAAATAATATTCATGTTATTGGGTGTCCTGTTGCATAAACTTTATAACTTCTGCATAGTAACAGATCTGAAAATGGAAGAATAGGCCTGTTGAGAAGCGAAATGGACAAACTATTTGTACAGAATATCATTAACCTGTATGGGGCGAAAGGAAAGCAGTGGCTTGAGAATTTACCTCAAATCATAGAAAGGAAGGAAGAATTTTGGCAGATTAGCGCGCTAAAATCACTGGGTAATCATTCTTACCATTATGTGCTTAGTGGTTTGCAAAATAACAAGGCAGTCGTTTTAAAGCTAACTCCGGATAATAAAACCTTAAATAAAGAGGCGATAGCTTTAAAGGCTTTTGCAGGATTTGGTGTTGTTGCCTTGTTAGATCAAATGAATGATGCCTTGCTGCTTGAATGTGCGGTTCCAGGTCATTCATTAAAAAGTTACTGGCCGGAGAGGGAAGAGGAGGCCATTAAAATTGCTTGTAAATCTATGAAAAAATTACATCAGGCTCCACCTCCACAAGAGGACGTTTTTCCTTCAATCGATGAATGGCTTGCTGCTTTGGATAAAGAGTGGGACATTCCCGCTGTTTATCTAAAAGAAGCTCGTGAGCTAAAAGAATCTCTTCTTAAGACCAGAAATGAAACCAGATTACTTCATGGCGATCTTCATCATGACAATATCCTTGCCCATGGAGAAGATTGGTTAATTATTGATCCCAAAGGTGTCTTGGGTGAACAAGCTTACGAAGTGACAACGTTTATTCGCAATCCAATACCAGAGTTACTTGACTCTGAAAAAGCGTTAGCTATTTTACAAAATCGTATTGAGATGATGGCTGCCTTGCTTGAATTGGATAGACAGCGGATATACAAATGGTGTTTTGTACAAGCCATTCTTTCCTGGATATGGAATTTGGAAGATGGTCTTGATACAGCCTATTTTAGGCAATTGGCGACAATTTTTTATTCCCTGCTGCCGCGCCAGGCTTAAGAAGAAGTTTGGTCTTGTCATTCCTAAAAGAAATTTATTTATTTGACTTTTTTTAGAACAATCGATAACATCCATTTGTAATTTTTTAAAGCAAAATGAGCAATAGATTTTTAATTTGTAATGGGGGATGTAAATGCGAACTGAAATATACGACAGACTGATTACTTTGCATAGAGAAATGCATGATTCAAGCAAGTCAACAGCAGAGCGTATAGAAGCCGCAAGTGATTTTGAAAGAGTCGCTGAAACCTGTGATGATAACACACGAAAAATTATTTATGATGCAATAGGAGAAGCGCCTTCCTTCACAGCTTCGCTCCTCTATACTTTGCGTGCAGCAAGTAATGATTATGTCACAACGAATTCATTTTTTTCTGCTGCAGGAACTTTTTTTAAAGTTGCAAATACCAGATTGTATAATCCAACCCATGAGCAACGTGAAGAAACTTATGCGGTACTTGATGCACCAAGGAGCTGAATTTACAGCTATTGTGGTCCTTTAAACAGGATAGCGAATTACAGGGCCACAATAGCTATTCGCTTCAAATGATATAATTAAGATAGAATTTTACTCCCTGTTTCCCCCATATATTGTCTTTTAAATAAGGGTTGAAAACCAAGTTTTTCATAAACCGATAAGCCTGCTTCAGAGGCTTCCAGAAAACAAAATTTGGCGCCGGAAAGTCTTGCTTGCTCCAACACGTAACTAATTAGATAGCTGGCATAGCCTTTTCGTTGGTGAGCGGGCAAAGTACCTACGTCATCAATCCGTATAAGATTTTTATTTTTGGAGAGGGTTAATGCTGATACAGGTTTGTCATTTTCATAGAGACAAAAATGAGCAAGTTTGGCTCCATTAAGCAAGGCGTTCTTATGGGCCTCTTTGTATTGAGTACAAATATCATAGGCTGATTCAAATGCTTCTACTAAGGGCAACATCCAATCGGTTAGATTTTTATCGGTTTCTTTAATTAATAAATCTGGCGCTGGGGGTAATTTGAGACTTTGCTGTAATTCAGCGAACATGGCTACCCCTTTTTCGCGATATCCAAAACCAATTGTTTCGAGACTGTTTTGCAAACGCTCATTAAAAGACTGCTCGCAAACAGCAATTGTCCAGGGTAAGGCTTGGCTTAAAAAAATCTGGGCAGATTTTGTGAAAATTGTTTTACTGTCGCTGATATTTTCTTTACAGATAAGAAGATTAAGGCTTTCTGCTTCTACACCAGTAAGATAAATGACTGCCTGGTTAGGAAACTCGATGCATTTTTTGCTGATTGCTCTAAAAAAATAATCTTCAGCGTTTTTAAAAAAATCAATTAACTCATTGTTCATAAAAGAAATTCGCGGAAAGGAAGAGGGGAGCAGTCTTTACTTGGCGGAGAGAGAGGGATTCGAACCCTCGATACGTTGCCGTATACACACTTTCCAGGCGTGCGCCTTCAACCGCTCGGCCATCTCTCCAAGCGCGAAAGGATATACTCATCTTCCAAGGAAATCAAGAAAGTCTATGATGACTATATTTTTCAAGCAACTGTGCGTAGAATGCGGAAAAAATAATCATTGAGGGTTAAATATGCGCGTTTTTGCAATTACTGGGCCGATAGGCTCATCAATCAATACCTTTTCAAAGCGATTTGCTGACAAGATTGATAAAAAAGTAGAAGTGACAATCATTGATGAGTCTGATTTTCTAATCTTAACAGCAGATGATGAAAAAGATAATGAGACTACGCAGCTAATGCCAGCAGAGTGTAGTAAAAAATATGATAAAAATAGACCCATTGATTATGCGCTTTTAAAAACGGCAATTTCTTCTCAATCAGGGATAGTGATTGTGAGAGGAAACTATCTATTTGCCGATGAGTCTTTGCGCGCCCTTTTTGATGTTAAAGTATTTTTGAGTGTTGATGGGGATACCTGTCTGGCTAATTATTTGCGAGATATCAAACCGATTGCAACTTTAGTTGCACCTGTATTAGATTTTTTTGAGAAGGATATCAAACTCAAAAATGATCAACAAATTAATCCCTTACAAAAATATACTGATATAACCATACCTGAAGCTAGCTTGGATGGTCCAGGCATGCTGTTATTATTAACTAGTGTTGATGGACTATACCCCCAGCTACCCAAAGAAGTGAGGGGGAATAAATACCAAAGTAAGTTTTTTATTGCTTCAGAAGGTACTGGAAAGAGCAAAATAGAGGGAACCGAGATGATGAATATTGGTCCTACTGAACTGGATACCCAGCGAACCACAGAGTCTCAAGAGCCTAACCCCTATTCCAGCGTACCTGCTAATATTTGAGGTTAGCATGCTGCAATTTGAGCATGCAAAATACAAATAAATGTTTATACTTAGGATAAGAATTTCTGGCTATAGAAGGGAAAAAACATGATTAGTCGTTTGCTTATGGCTCTTTGTGGATTAGGGGTTTCCGCACAAAGCTTGGCTTTTCCTTGTTTCCTTACCTTGGCTAAAGATAGTTGTTGGACCAATTATGATGTCAAGGTAATCGTCATGGATGCAAGTAATAACCAGCCTATCACGACGGTTGAAGTTCCTAAAGGACAGTCTTGGACGAGACAACCGTTTACCTGTCAGCCGGGCCAGAAGTTAATTTATCAGGCAAGCTTTCAACCCGCATTCTGGCAAAGCGAGGTAGGGAAAGTTTATATGGCTATTCGTTATTGGTCTCTACCTGCAACGTCGAAACCAGGTGATACCGCCTGGGATATTCCTGTTTGTTATCCTGCCGCTTTTGCTGCTGTTCCCTTTCCTCCTGATGCAACGGGGAATTGCAAATGTGATTTTGGCAGTATTCCTCCGGTGCCACCGCAGCCAGCCAGTTAGGACCTATTGGCACAAGCACTGCCCTTTGTGTATCATGCTCTATTCGATGGAGATAAAAATAACTAGGGGCGTAACTTGGTGACTTTAAGACATCAAATCGGGCAAATGCTTATTATGGGCTTTTCAGGTACAGCAATTGACGATCTTAATCCCGTTAAAGAATGGTTAAGCACCGATGGTTTAGGTGGGGTATTGTTATTTGACTTTGATTTAGCCAAACAACAGCCTGGCAAAAATTTAGTAGATATCGCGCAAATTAAACGATTAACTCAGCAACTGAATCATTACGCCAACCTATCTGCTGGGAAAGAAGGGCTTCCTCTTTTCGTTGCTTTAGATTATGAAGGTGGGGCTGTCGATAGACTGCGCAATATTAAAGATTGTATGCCGACAATGAGTCCTCATGAATTGGCGCAATTATCCGATGAGTTGTTACAAATTGAAGCCGGAAAAATGGCTGAAACCTTGAAAACACTGGGATTTAATCTAAATTTTGCTCCCGTTGTTGATCTTAATTTGAATGAAAATCAAGGCATTATCGGCAAATTAGGTCGTAGTTTTTCTGCTGATCCCAAGCGCGTTGCACATATTGCCAGGCAATTTGTAGACGTGTTTTCTAAACAGGGGATTAGCTGTTGCTATAAACACTTTCCTGGTCATGGAAGCGCTGTTGGCGACACTCATGATGGTTTTGTTGATGTAACGACAACTTTTCAAAATAATGAGATCGAGCCTTATAACCTCTTGTTAAGAGATAATCCTTCATTACCAGCTATGGTGATGACGGCTCATGTGATTAATCGTCAGTTGGATGCCAGTGGCTTGCCTGCCACCTTGTCGCACGCTATTTTAACTGGTTTGCTTCGCCAAGAATTGGGATTTGATGGTGTGATAATCAGTGATGATTTGCAAATGCATGCAATTAGTAAGCATTATTCTGTGGATGATGCTTTGCGTTTAACTATTAATGCTGGAGCAGATATGGTAATTTTTGCTAATCAGTTGGGAAAAATTACAGCAACTGAAGTTGTCGATAGAATTGAGCATTTAGTCCTTTCAAATGCTATAGAGCGAAGTCGTATAGACCAAGCTTATCAACGGATTTCTCGTTTAAAACGATTGCAGTTGGCCTTGGAGAAGACTTCTGCCGTACAATGTGCTTGACCTGGTAGTAATTTGTGTTAAAATATGCTCTCATTGTTCATAAAAAATACATTTGCTGGTGATTATGAAAGACTCTAACTTGGCTTATTCGACTATTACAACTCTCTACGTCTCTTCAATCCTGCCTTGCTGTTGTTGTTGCTAATCCTCTTTTTAAGTTAGTAAATCTTTAATTAATTATTTTATAAGGTATTTTTTCATGTGCGCCCAACATTCCCAGAAAAAAAGATGGCTTAGTACACCTTTTTTATACACTGTCATGATTCTTCTTGGTATTGTCAGTGGATACTCCGACATTTCTTTGCTAAAAACCTTTGGTTTGTTTATTGCTGATGTATTTATAAAAATTTTTAAATGCATCAGCTTACCAATTATTGCCTTGTCCATTATTGTTACGCTGTCGAATTATCGTGCTGACGGTGTTATGCGTACTATTTGGCGACGTGCAATGTGCTACACCTTAGGTACTACGATCATTGCGGCAGCAGTGAGTTGCATGTTATATCTGCTCATTCATCCTAGCATGGTTGGGGCTATTAAACAGGCTGTCAGTGAGCCGCAAACAACAAGTCAACTTGGTTATTTCCAACATATTGCCAATTTGATTCCTTCGACTATTTTTTCGCCTTTCTTAGAGCATCAGGTGATGGGTGTTTTATTAATTGGGATTGTGATTGGGGTAGCAATCCGATTTATTCCTGAGCCGGAGGCCAGACAAACGATTACGCAATTTTTCCGAGGCGCGCACGGGCTATTTATGGTGATAACCAATTGGGTCATTACCATTATTCCTTTAGGTCTTTATGGATTTATTACGACGACTGTCGTGCAATTGCGGGACGGGATGGCGATTAAAGGAATTGGCGAATATCTGTTGATAATCGTCCTTGCCAATTTAGTTCAAGGATTTGTGATTCTACCCTTGTGGCTAAAATCACAGGGTATTAAACCTTTTGCCGCCTTTAAAGGGATGTTACCTGCCTTGTCGGTCGCTTTCTTTTCTAAATCGTCCGTTGGTACTTTACCAGTGACAATGGAAACTGCTGAGAAAAATTTGCATGTTAAACCAGAAGTAAGTCGTTTTGTATTACCACTTTGCACGAGTCTGAATATGAATGGCTGTGCTGCGTTTATCTTCACTACGGTCATTTATCTGATGCAAAATCATGGGATAGAGGTTTCTTTAGCCATGATGGCTTTATGGGTGGTTATTGCAACGATAGCAGCTATTGGTAATGCCGGTGTCCCAATGGGATGCTTTTTTCTTAGTGCCAGCTTACTGGCAAGTATGAATGTGCCGATTACTTTAATGGGCATTATTTTACCTTTCTACAGTTTAATCGACATGTTGGAGACTGCACTGAATGTTTGGTCTGATTCCTGTGTCGCCAAAGTTGTTGATGAAAAGGTTAAGCAAGATAAAGAAATCATTGTACCCGGCGCAGATCAAATTAATGTTGTGGGCTCAGTCTGATTCCGCAATAAATTAAATCTGTATCTATTCTCCTTGGTGGTATGGCCACCAAGGTCTCTTCCGATCGATCAAAATTATTTATCTAACAGGACTGATTTTTAGTCGGGGCTTATGAAAAATTCGATGATTAGAGGAGCAAACACTACGAAAAGAGTTGGAAGAATATAGCGCTTATATGAAGATACCTTAGCGCCATATCCCTTATATTTGGTAACAGGCTTCTTTGAAAACTGGAACATCGCAGCATGGTTCACATGAGAGCAAATGAGCCGCGAAGCGCTGGGAATTAACGCTTTCGCTCAAGATGGTAAAAGGAAGCAGTCCCTAGAGGTCCCGCCAGAGTATGGCTGATAGGGTACCTTCATCCTCAAAGACGTTTAATATCTCATCAATAGTCTGTAGTGGGACATTATTTACCACGAGTTGATAAATAAGTTTCCTTCCACTTTTAGTTGTTATATAGCCCGCAAACCCTTGGCCTTTTAGGATTAATCCCTGAGAAGTGCCCTCAGCATAGGTTCCAGTTTTTGCGCGCACTTGCCCTGTTGCTCCTTTTAGAGATGGGTTTTTTTGAAATGCAGTCACAGTTGCTAGCGATCCATCAATGCCAAGAATAGGTAGTGCGTCAAAATAGGCTTGAAAAACAGGAAGTGTACTCATTATTTGTAACCATTTTGTGACCACAAAGTTAGTCGCAGTTGTTTGTCCACCACCACTACCATCAATAAAATAAAATTCCTTAGCAGGAAGATGGTATTGGGACGTTAAGAGATTTTTTTCAACGAATAACGCATCAGCCATATTCTTTACATTTTGAGTAAGCCCAAAGAGAACTAAACTTGTATCTGCACCGATATTATAACTTACTTTAAGAATGAATTTGGCGTATTCAGAATAGGGTAATGAGATCAGCGAAGTGATTGGCATGGAAGTACCACTTGCAGGAGTCGGATTGATGCCCACTACAGGTGCATTAACAGTAATACCGGCTTGTTTCAGGGCTTCAATAAAAACAGTGCGGGCATAATTGCCTGGTTCAACTATCCTAAATGTTTGCACAAGAGGTAATTTTTCGGTTAAAGGAGGTAAAAAATTAATCGGGATATTGCCGCTAATCTGGCCTTGGCAAGGGTTTTTGCCTATACATCCAGGTAATTCCGGACTGAGTTTGTATGTTTCCTGGGTGCCCGCCGCTGTTGTTTTAAGATGGGACTGAATAGTAAACGCTTCTGATACGGGTCTCCAGTTAACGGAAGCAAAATTACCAACGGAGCTGGGATTTATTGTGACATCAACAACGTCATCATTGACAAAAATCGCACTAACATTAAATTCATCGCGGAAATTGAAAGGGGTGAAAAGTCTATCATCAATAATAACATTCCCATTAATTCGCCGTATTCCAAAATCATAAACCTGTTTCGCCAATTTTTTATAACCTGCGAGTGGATCAGGCTTGGTAAGAATGGCATTGCCAAGAGAGTTCGCTTCGTTATGATCAAAATCTGAAAGAGCAATCGTACCATCAAGCAGAGTGCGTCCACCCATTGTTAAATCACCTGATGCGACAAGAATCAGATTTCCAGTTAATACTCCTTTGCTGTCTAGGGTTCCTTGATAGTTAACAGGGGTATGAAATTTATAATCTGCACCTAATTGGTTGAGTAACTCTCCAATTGAAAAAAGTTTACGAATGGAACCGATATAAAAATTATCATGTGGTCTTAAATTGATTAATAAATCACCGGTTTCTTGCTCAATAACCTGTAGTCCCCAAGTGGAGTTTTTGTAGAGAGGTTTATTTAAGATGGCATCAATATCCTCATTTCTTCTAATAGAAATCTCATCTTGGGAAGAGATGACAGAGCAATGAGTTGACTGAGCAGATGTTTGACAAACTTGGGGGCCCCCTTGAATGGTATTATTTTTCATAGTTGCTGCGTTTATTTCAAGAATGAGCGTACAACTGGCACCAGGGTCCAAGTCAAATGTACTTTGGCAAGTTCCTTTTCCAGTAGTAATCTGTTGTATCCCTGAAGAGAAAGGGACTAAGCGATTATGAATGAGAGGGGAGGCGGTATTATTTAAAACCATGTATTTTGTTTGAATTATTTGTTTATCGATAATGAATTTTGGTGTTTTTGCAATGGCTTTAATAATAAACCCTGGCTTTTCTGCAAGAGAAAGCATCGGGAATAGTAGTACCGTAATAAGAGTCAGTAACTTATGAAACTTCATAATAATTCCTTTTATTGAAACAGAGGTTATACCTCCGGGGCCAAGCTTAATGGTACTTACGGCTGGGTTTCACTGCGTTCGTAATGACTGCAGTTTTCCTTAAGTAAGTCCATTAGGGGCTAAGCTTTACTTATTTTTACTTATTAACAATTAAAAGCTGCTCGCAGATTGAATAATAAATTTTCTTAAGTGTTTCTAAGTCCTCGAGAGAAACACATTCATTAACTTGGTGAATCGTGGCATTGACAGGGCCTAACTCAATGACCTCCACCCCATAAGGCGCAATAAAGCGGCCGTCTGAGGTACCTCCACTCGTTGACAATTCAGGCTGTCTGTCAGTAATCGTTTTTATAGCTTTTAGACTACTTTCCAGCAATTTACCTTGTGACGTTAAAAAAGGTTCGCCATTTAATTGCCACTCAATGATTGGGTTAAGTTCATGCCGTTTAAAGCAGGCATTGACCGCTGCTTTCAAAGTGGCGGCAGTTTGCTCTGTTGAAAAGCGAAAATTAAAGTGCATTGCCAATTCACCTGGAATAATATTGTTCGCTTGTCCACCAGCGTGAATAGACGTAATTTGTAAGGAAGTAGGGGGGAAATGTTGATTACCTTCATCCCATTGGATAGTAGTTAATTCGGCTAGGGCGGGACTTAAGCTATGGATAGGGTTTACTGCCAAATGAGGGTAAGCAACATGTCCCTGTTTTCCCTGCAGAACTAATTTGCCGGTAAGGGAACCACGGCGACCAATTTTGATAACGTCGCCAACCAGCTCACTACTGGAGGGTTCACCAATGACGCAGAAATCAGGATGAATACCCAGTTTTTTCAATTCAGCCATAACATAGGGAGTGCCATGAGCAAAATCATCTCCTTCTTCACCACTAGTAATTAAAAATCCAAGGCTACCGTTGAAATGAGGATTTTTTTGCACAAATTCTGAGGCCATGGCCATCATTGTTGCAAGACTACCCTTCATGTCGGCACTGCCACGGCCATAAAGCAGGCCATTTTTTTCTTGCAGGGTAAAGGGATCTGTTTCCCATTTGCTTTGTTCGCCCACGGGTACTACATCAGTATGACCGGCAAATATAAGTAATGGGGCCTGGGAGCCCAGACGGGCAAAAAAATTAGCGACAGGAGGGCTATCAAAGCGCTGGCATTCAAATCCATATTGTTTGAAAAAATCAATCATGTAGTCTTGGCAACCAGCATCAAAGGGTGTTACTGATGCAAAACTGACAAGTTTGGCAAGCAGAGCCTGAATGTCATTCATTATTTTATATCTCTTAATAACTCATTGATGCTCACTTTAGCTCGGGTTTTTTCATCAACCTGTTTGACAATGACGGCACAGTAGAGACTATGAGACCCATCGTCACTAGGCATGCTGCCAGAAACAACAACAGAACCTGCTGGTATACGACCATAACTTACGGTGCCAGTCAGGCGGTTGTATATTTTGGTGCTTTGACCTAAGAAAACACCCATCGATAAAACTGAATCTCGCTCAACAATAACCCCTTCTACCACCTCTGAGCGAGCACCAATAAAACAATTATCTTCAATAATAGTAGGATTAGCCTGCAAGGGCTCTAAAACACCACCTATTCCTGCACCGCCTGAAAGATGTACGTTTTTACCGATTTGGGCACATGAACCTACTGTTGCCCAGGTATCAATCATAACGCCTTCATCAATATAAGCTCCTATATTGACATAAGAAGGCATCAGCACCGTATGTTTACCAATAAAAGCACCACGTCTTATCATGGCGTGAGGTACCACGCGTACGCCGGTTTGGCTGAATTCTGCAGTACTATAATCTGCAAATTTAAGGGGGACTTTATCATAAAACTGACAAAAACCCCCATCAATGATTTGATTGGGGTACAGTTTAAAGGATAATAAAACGGCTTTTTTAAGCCATTGGTGAACAATCCACTCACCATCAATTTTTTCGGCAACCCGATAATTTCCTTTATCAAGCTCAGAAATGACCTTATCCACCGCAGCCATTAATTCTCTTGATGCGGTTGCGGGAGATAATTCATGCCGTTCCTCGAATCCCTGCTCGATAATGCTTTGTAATGAGTTCATCAAAATACTCTGATAATGAAATGATCGTTAGTATACCCAATCAAATTAAAGTTGTGAGGGGTTGTGTGAAAACAATTTTCTAATCGTTATTAGGTACTCAAAACCTTTCGCTTGTGGAAGAAGTTTGAATAGTAAGATGATGTGCTATAGGGGGAGGGGGCTGTTGACCGAGATATAATCAGATTTGCAGATAGTAACAGAGCGATTATACTTCCGACGTATTTTTTATAAAGGAAGTAAGAATGCGGTTATTAATCACAGGTGCGGCTGGTTTTATCGGTTTTCATTTGGCTAAACTTCGTTTGGAACAAGGTAATTCTGTTATTGCTATCGATAATCTTAACGATTATTACGATGTGCGTCTCAAACATGCTCGATTGGAGCAATTGCAAGCTTATGCTAATTTTCAATTTTACCATGCTGATATTAGTGATGCGCAAAAAGTAAATGAGATTTTTATCAGCCATAAGCCACAGCGGGTTGTGAATCTAGCCGCACAAGCTGGAGTGCGTTATTCGTTAACCAATCCTCATGCTTATGTGCAGTCAAATGTAATCGGTTTTACTAACATTGTGGAAGCTTGTCGGCATCACCAGGTCGAGCATTTGGTTTATGCGTCAACAAGTTCTGTGTATGGTGCAAATACTACTCAGCCTTTCAGCGAAAGTGATGCGGTCAATCATCCATTAACGATTTATGCTGCAACTAAAAAAGCGAATGAACTTATAGCCCATTCTTATTCGCACCTCTACCATTTGCCAACAACGGGTTTGCGCTTTTTTACAGTTTATGGTCCTTGGGGCAGACCTGATATGGCTTTCTTTTCTTTCACCCGAGATATTCTGGCTGGCAAGGCAATAAAAGTTTATAACCACGGTCAGATGCAACGAGATTTTACCTATATTGATGATATTATTGCTGGCGTATCATTGGCAATTGATAAACCTGCGGCAGCCAATCCCAATTGGCTAGCAGCACAGCCTGATGCAGCTAGTAGTGATGCGCCCTACAAAATATATAATATAGGTTGCGGCAAACCAGTCAATTTATTGGATTATATTCAAGCCATTGAGCAGGCAACGGGTAAAAAAGCCATTAAAGAATTTTTACCGATGCAGGATGGTGATGTTTTATCAACGCACGCTGATACTTGCCGTTTACAAAATGAGCTTGGTTATTTACCCAAAATTGATTTTCGTGAGGGAGTTTCTCGTTTTGTGACGTGGTATTTGAGTTTTTATCACTCATCTTAAAACAACCACTTTCTGTTTAACAACTTGACGAAAAGGTAAATAAGACATGGCATATCGTTGTGTTATGCCATGTCTCTAAGGTGCTTTTTCTTCCTTATTTGAATTTTAAACTGGTGATGAGCTTATCTTTCTCAAGCCAGCTAGCATTCAACCAATTTCTGAATTCAGTTTGTGTCTTATCGTCATCAACTAAATTGGGGTTAGCAAATTGTTTGGGAATTGGCAATTGGCGAATATGTACTTTGATTGCATTGACTCTGCGACACAGAAAATCCCATAGGGAATGATTCTTGGAGGAATAAATAATAGTTACATCCAGGATACTATTAAATTGTTGGCCCATAGTACTAATCACAAAACCAATGCCACCAGCTTTGGGTTTCAAGAGATGCTGATAAGGTGATTTTTGTTGCCTGTTTTTCTGGGGGGTGAAGCGTGTACCTTCTACAAAACTCATTATAGTTGCTGGTGTATGCCTGAATAATTTGATGGCTTTGCGGGTTGCCTGGATATCTTTACCCTTTTTGTGAGGTTTTTTGGCCAGATAATCTTTTGAATAACGTTTCATAAAAGGGCAACCCATTGCCCACCACGAGAAGCCCAACAGCGGTATCCATTTAAGTTGATCTTTAATAAAAAATTTTAAAACGGGTATTTTTCGATTAAAAAGACGCTGCAGGACAACAATATCAAGCCAGCTTTGATGGTTGGCGATCACAAGATACCAGTTTTTACAATTTAAATTGTCTAAACCGGTTACCTCCCATTTTACTTTTTGAGTGTAATCAATATAAGCGTTGTTAGTAGAGCTCCAGAGCATGGCGATTCGATCAACAATCTTGGTGCAGAAAGTTTTCCACCGCAGATTAGGCACTAGCTTTAATAATCCCAGAAAAAGAATAGGTATAAAGCAGATAATGGTAGAAAAAGCTAACAGAATGATTGTGAAAATAGCATGTAGTTGATTGACTGATTTTTTTATAAAATTCATTATATACTCCATTACACATCAACTCAGAGCGTGGTTTAAGTCAGCGATCAAATCGTCTATATGTTCAATACCAACCGAAAGTCTAATAAACCCATCTTCTATTCCTAATGCCCTACGCTTTTCTGCTGGCACGGAAGCATGAGTCATTATGGCAGGATGTTCAATCAAGCTTTCTACTCCCCCCAGACTTTCCGCCAGGGTAAATAATTCACAACGCGATAAAAAGCGTTTGGCAGTATCCAAATCACCATTAATAACCATTGAAATCATACCGCCAAAATCATGCATCTGTTCTCTGGCTAAAAAATGCTGTGGGTGACTTACCAAACCTGGATAAATAACCTTGGAGACTTTAGGATTTTTTTCCAGCCAATTAGCCAGTGCAAGTGCATTTTCACAATGTCTTTGCATACGTAAAGAGAGAGTTTTGAGGCTGCGTAATACTAAAAAACTGTCGAAGGGGCCGGCTACTGCACCACAAGAATTTTGTAAAAAAGCTATTTTATCAGCGAGTTCGGGTGTATTTCCTACTACTACAACACCGCTGATTACATCGGAGTGGCCATTCAAATATTTGGTGGCGGAATGTAAGACAATGTCAAAACCAAGTTCAAGTGGACGTTGTATCCAAGGAGTGGCAAAGGTATTGTCGGCAACAGTAATGAGGTTGCGTCGTTTAGCCAATTTTGCAATCTCGCGTATATTAGCCAGCTGTAGCATGGGGTTTGAGGGAGTCTCAAGCCAAATCATCCGGGTTTCTGGGCGAATGGCTGTCTCAATGTTTTTGATATCCGACATATCGACAAAGGAAAAAGATAAACCAGAAGTGCGTGTTTTTACCTTATCAAAGAGCCTGAAAGTTCCGCCATAGAGATCATCTGTTGCAATAACATGAGCACCTGCATCCAGTAAATCGATAACGGTATTAATTGCTGCCATGCCTGAGGCAAAAGCAAAACCACGTTGCCCTGATTCAAGACTGGCTATACAACCTTCATACGCCGCTCGCGTGGGATTGTGAGTCCGCGAGTATTCATACCCCTGATGAATACCGGGAGCGCTTTGCCGGTAAGTGGATGTGGCGTAAATAGGTGTCATCACAGCGCCAGTACTTGGATCTGGTTCTTGTCCTGCATGAATTGCACGGGTGTCAAAGTGAGTGGAGGCCATTAAAAATTCCTTCTTTGAGTTAAGCCTACGGGCAAAAAGCACAGGAGCAGTATATAATATTCATAATGAACTGTGTTGAATCATGAAGTTAGCTAAGGATTGTATGCTTAATCACCCACGCGAATGAGGACTATTTTAGTGAGGGATTCATGCCTAGGCAAGAAATAGATTATGAAAAAGTTGCTTCTGCTGCCGAAACAGTCAAACGACGCGGCAAGGAGCCATCTTTAACGAATGTCTGTGAAGAGTTAGGTATTCCTTCGCTGACGCCGGAGTTATCCTCTCTACTGGAAAAATGGTACCACACGCAGCCAGAATTTCAGCGCTCAATTAATGCCCCTCTTTCTAATAATATTAAAATCGAAACAAGCGAAATACTTGAGAAAAACATTGAGATGGAAAAATCCCTGTCTTTGTTACGGGCAACCTTGGAATCTACTGCCGATGGCATCATGATGGTTAATGGGAAAGGCCAGGTCGTGGATTGGAATCAAAAATTTGTTGAAATGTGGCGTATTCCTTCCCATATGCTTGAGTCTGGTACTGAAAGTATTGGTTTTGAATACATTTTGGAACAATTAAGTAATCCCGCATCGGTGATAGCCGATGTCCAATATCTCTATGAAAATCCCGATTGGCAAGGGGAATTACCTCTATTACATTTTAAGGATGGTCGTATTTTTGAGCGTTATACCCAGCCACAGCGTGTAGGGTCAGAAATTGTGGGCAGAGTATATAGTTTTCGTGATGTTACTCAGCGGATGATGTCAGAAGATGAATTACGTATTCGCGAGCGCGCAATTGAGGCAAGCAGCCATGGTGTAGCAATTATCGATATCATCAAGCCTAATCAACCTATTATTTATGTTAATAAAGCCTTTGAACGCATCACTGGATATAATGTAAAACAAACAATCGGCCAAAATTTAGCTCATTTACAAGGAACGAAGGCGGATCAGGTTAATCAAAAGCGTATTAACCTGGCAATTAGAGAACAAAGAGAGGAAACCGTTGAGTTAGAAAGTTATCGCCGCAATGGTGAAATGTTCTGGTGTGAATTAAGTGTTGCGCCAGTCAGTGATTCTTTCGGAAAAATCAGGCATTACGTCTGTATTATTAATGATATCACCCAGCGCCGTGATATGGAAAAGCAATTGGTCAGGCAGGCAACGCATGATCCCTTGACCGAATTGCCTAACCGTGTGTTGTTGATGGATAGGGTAGAGCAAGCAATTTTACAGGCCAAGAAGAAGAAATCTCTTTTAGCTTTCCTGTTCCTCGATTTAGACCGCTTTAAAATGACTAACGATACGTTAGGGCATAGTATGGGCGATAAATTACTGCAGGCCGTTTCCAATCGTCTGCTGATTGCTACGAATGATTTTGATACGGTTGCTCGATTAGGGGGCGATGAATTTGTTATTCTTTTGCCAGAACTAAGCAGCGAACAACAAGCCCAGCAAATGGCATCAGAAATTCTGCATCTTATTGAAAAGCCATTCCAAGTTGATCAACACAGCTTAAAAATTACTGGCAGCATTGGGATTAGTTATTATCCAAAAGATGGTCTTGACTATGAATCGTTGATGAAAAATGCCGATTTATCCATGTACCATGCCAAAGACAGTGGACGAAATAATTACCGGGTCTTTGAGCCGGAAATGAATAGGCGTGTGATTAATCACATGCAATTGGAAAATGCATTGCGGGATGCAATGAAAAAAAAGGAGTTTTATCTCGTTTACCAACCCCTAATTGATCTCAGAAAACGATGCATAGTTGGGTTTGAAGCATTACTGCGCTGGAATAGTCATCTTTTAGGACAGGTTTCGCCTATTGAGTTTATTGGTATGGCCGAAGAAAACGGTCTGATTGTTGATATCGGTCGATGGGTATTGGAACAAGCCTGTAGTCAAGCGATCTGCTGGCATAAAGAAGGATTTAAGGATTTAAGGATTGCGGTCAATATTTCCGGTCGTCAATTTCGGCAGAGCAGACTTCCCGAAATAGTCGCTGATGTTTTAGCGAAGACCGGATTGGAAGCAAAATTCCTGGAACTAGAGTTAACGGAAAGCTTATTGGTTGATGACATTGAACATGCTGTTGAGACGATGTACCAGTTAAAAGATATGGGTACCAGTTTAGTGATTGATGATTTTGGTACAGGTTATTCCAGTTTGTCCTATTTAAAACAATTTCCCGTCAATAAATTGAAAATAGATCGGTCTTTTATCAGTGAACTATCCAATCAGGAAAATGATGCTGCAATTGCTCGAGCAATTATTAATCTTGGTCACAGTTTGAATTTAGAGGTATTAGCAGAAGGAGTAGAAACTGAATTACAAAAGGATTTCATGGTGGCGCATGGTTGTGATTACGCCCAAGGGTATTATTTTAAACCACCCAATACAGCTGCGGCATTGAAAGATTATTTAGAAAATTTTCCGGGTTTTTAACAGAAGTTATGCGAGTTTGGTACCAAAGATTAATGAACAAGGGAAGCAAATGTTTCGCACTATTGTTAATACCTTACATCCAACTTTATTTTATATTTTTATATCAATTATTTATGTTGGCTTTGCTATTGTAGTCTATGTGATTGCTACGAAAATAGTGCCATCAAAACGATTGAAGGATGATCGTTTTGATGAAGCAGTTAGTATGTCCTTAGGTTTAGTCAATGGTGTGTACAGTATTTTGCTAGGGTTTCTCTTATTTTTGATATGGGAGAATTACCAAACTGCAGAACAGGTTGTTGTTGATGAGGGAAGTAAATTAACAATCATGTGGGAAGGAAGTCGAGTGTTTCCCGCCTCGGTAGCTAAGGGATTGCAAGAAGCGATTGAGCAATATGCAAAAGAAGTGGCAGAAGAAGAGTGGCCTGCAATGGCAGATGGCGAACAAGATGCTGATATCCCGCAATTACTATCTAATTTGTATACCCTGATTCAAAGTTATTCTCCTGAAACAACAGTGACCCAGACTTTTTACAGTGAAATACTTTCAGCATTAAATGCGATAATGGAATTGCGTAATCATCGTTTAAGTCTGTTAAAAAGTGCTATTCCTACTGCCTGGTATGTATTTATTTTTTTTGTTGCGTTTGTATTAATTTTGTTAAACGCATTGAGTTTGCGAAGGCATAGCATGCAATTATATATGCATATTCTATTGACTTTGGTTATCACTTTTTATTTAACTGCCATTACAGCGTTAAGTTACCCGTTTTCAGGCTATATTTCAGTTGACAAGTCTTTATTTCTTCAGGGATCCCTGCAAAAAATTCACCACTAGTTTTATTCGTTGAAAATCTAAAAATAACCGGACAGGTATGATTTTTGCTGGGTATTTTATATAGAAGGGGCATTAATACCTGTATTGGTCGGTAGTTTAACTACAGGGGGATGTATGCGATTGTAGCCTAAGCAGAGTAATTTATATGAGGATCATTTTAAAAAACCAACGTCACTTGCCTATGATAATGATGGACTTATCAAGGATGATGAATCTTGGATGGATGAAGGCTGGTGCACAAACCTGGCTTCATTAGTCTAAACTCAGGCAACGGAGAGACATGATGAGAAGCATAACCATAATTGGTTCTGGATTAGCAGGAGCCTTACTTTCACTGTACCTTGCCAGACGCGGTTATGAAATTGATTTGTTTGAAGCGAGAGCCGATTTACGTGTCTCAAAAATCGAAAGAGGGCGTTCAATAAATCTGGCTTTATCTTGTCGTGGCATTACTGGTTTAGCGGGTGTGAATTTAATGTCTGAAGTTGAAAAGCTCATGGTACCGATGCGTGCTAGAGCCATTCACGAGCAAAATGGCGCGATAAAATACCAGCCTTTTGGCCGTGATAACACAGAATATATTAATGCTATTCAGCGTAGCGGCCTCAATGAATTATTGCTTAACAGAGCTGAGCAAACTTCAGGGATCCATTTGCATTTTGATATGAAATTGGTAAATCTTGATCTCTATAACAAGATAGCGTATTTCGAGCTTCCCGATAAAAGTCTTTTATCCAAACCTTACGATATCTTGATTGGTGCTGATGGAGCTGCTTCTCAAGTGCGCGAAGTCCTTGAGCAAGAGCAACTTATTGTTGCATCAAGGGAATTTCTACCTCACGGCTATAAAGAATTGTCTATTAGTAAAGAGCATTCTCGTCACTTTATGCCCGAGCATTTACATCTCTGGCCTCGAGATTCATTTATGCTCCTGGGGAATCCTAATCGTGATGATTCAATTACCGGCACCTTATTTTTGGCTAATACAGGCAAGAATAGTTTTGCTCAGCTCAATAATGAGAGCGCTATCAATTCTTTTTTTAGAGAAGCTTTCCCTGATGCCTATGAGGTAATGCCGGATTTGATTAATGAATTTACTCACAATCCAACGGGTCATTTAAGCACAATTAAATGTGCGCCTTGGTATTTTAAAGATCATTGCTTATTGATTGGTGATGCAGCACATGGAGTAGTGCCTTTTTTTGGTCAGGGGATGAACAGTGCTTTTGAAGATTGCCGTATTCTTTCTGCGCTTTTGGATCAATACGATGATGATTGGCAGCAAGTAATGCCTGCATTTTTTAATTCACGTAAGGTTAATACTGATGCTGTAGCAGAGATGTCAATGGCTAATTACCATGAAATTCAAACGGATATTCGTGATGCAAAATTTAATTTAAAAAAACAAACGGAGCAGGAATTAATGCATCGGTATCCACAGCGTTATGTTTCAAAGCATGTGTTAGTCATGTTTACTAATACGCCCTACGCAGAGGCGAAGGCACATGGCGCTTTGCAAAATGAGCTTTTGGATGAAATTTGTTTAAAAGCGAGGTGTATAGAAGAGATAGATTGGTCTGAAGTAGAGAGATTAATGGAAAAATATGACAAAAAATTGGCGAATTTAAGCTTTATGGAGAAAATTCATTAAAATTTAATGCGTATTGGGTCAATTTTTTGTCGTTTAAGTCAGATTCGGGGACATTTTTTTGTCGCTTTCCGAGGATTTCTCCTGCAAAAAATAAAAAAAACACGCTAATTTGGATTTAATTTGACTAAAAAGATTAATTTTTTGGCATGAGGTGTGCAACACATGAATTGTCCAACCAATTTAATCGTGCCTCGGAGGCAACTACCATGAAAACTATACAAACTTATATTGATTCCAAACAACAAGAATTCATGGGACATCCTTTTTTTGAAGTGCTAACTCAATTGAATAGTTTAGAAGAAATCAGCTATTTTGTCCCTGAATTAACTTTTTGGGCAATGACTTTCCAAGATATTTTACGTCTGAATGAAGAGCGGGTTACTGATCCTTACTTGAAAAAGGTTGCCCGCCACCATCGTCTCGAAGACGCAGGACATGAAAAATGGTTTTTACACGATAAAAAATACATGGGTGGTTTGTGTAACGATAAATCCTGCACTAAAGATGATGTGGCTTGGCTTTATAGTAAAGAATCACAACTCACTCGTGATGCAGCCTATGCAATCATGTCTGAAATCTATAAGACAGACGATGAAATACTAAATATTGCTTTATTGCTTACCCTTGAATCTTCCGGGCATGTGTTTTTCGAGAAAGTAGCTAATCAAGTAAAGAAAGCTGGAGAAGATAAAAACCTGAAGTACTTTTCGAGTTCACATCTTGAAGTCGAATTAGCTCATGCCTTATTTGAAGAGGAAATGGAGCGCAAATTGTTTGAGATACCTGTTCCGGTCAATGTACGTCGTGAAGCCTTGAAGATGGTTGATAGATGTTACGATGCCTTTAACAAGATGTTTGATGGATTAATTCTTGCATGTAACCAACGACTAGAATTGGCTAAACAGAGGGATCAACAAAATGCAGCCAATGCCTTGGAGTATGTCTCAGATAAAGCAGTGTGAGAAAGAGAGTGGACAAGCGATGCTCAGTGATGAGCATGCGCTTGTTTCTTACGCCCAGGATTTCGGTAAATTAAATCAAGTTATCCCATCAGCAGTTTGTATTCCATCCTCAATAAAAAAACTGGAGTCTGTATTAGCCTATGCTAATCAACATAATCTAAATGTGACTGTTCGCGGAAATGGTTTGAGTCAGGGAGGGCAGGCTTTAGCACAGCAAGGTGGTTTAATTATGCATTTAGAGCAATTAAATCATGTTCAAACTCATGAGCAGGCTAGTATCTGGGTTGAAGCAAATGCGACTTGGTCTTCATTAGTAGAGGTATCTCTAAAAAAAGCACAGATTCCTTATGTGCTACCTTATAATTGTAATTTGTCGATAGGCGGAGTACTTTCGGCAGGAGGAGTAGGTTCTTCTTCTTTTAAGTTCGGGAGTGTCAGTTCTCATGTTAAAGCCTTAGAGGTAACTACAGCTGATGGTAAGACCTCGCAGGTTGATGAGCAATCTGAATTGTTTCATGCCTGTCTTTCCGGGCAAGGACGTTTTGCCGTCATAACCAGGGCTTGTATCAAATTGCGTCCTTGTCTTAAACAGGTTAGAACATTTTTTTTAGTGTATCTTGATAAAAATCAATGGCTTCATGATCTTGCTGATATTAAATCTGGCGCTGATTACGTTGAAGCTTTTTGCTCCCCCTCATTACAGGGTGCTAAATTAACAGCAGAAGGCAAACGTATACCCTTTGCCCAATGGCTTTTTGCTTTACATGTATCACTGGAATATGACAATAAACCACCCCAATTAAATGCTGTTAGCAGTCATTTAAAGCCCTGGAAAACGATTCACATTCAGGATGAATCGATCCATTCTTATCTTCATCGCCACAACTCTCGTTTTGAAGCAATGAAATTAACTGGACAATGGGATTTACTTCATCCCTGGTATGAATGTTTCATTCCAACTTCTGTATTATCCAAGGATCTCGAGGAATTACTTGCGCAATTACCTATTCACTATGCAACAGTTCTGCAAATTGTGCCACTCGCTAATAAGAAACGTATTGGTTTTTTAATGCTGCCTAATACGACAGACATTTGTGCGCTAATGATTTTAAACCCGGGTGTGAACCCTGTTTTGCTCCCTAGCTGTTTGCAGGCTATGACTATTCTGGATGAACATTTTTTGCAACAAGGTGGAAAGCGTTATCTTTCAGGTTATCTGGGGCAAAAACTAGCCAAAAATTATTGGCAAACTCATTTTGGCTCTGCCTATGGTGATTGGCTACAGTTGAAAAAAGACTATGATCCGCGCCACATTTTAACCTCATCTTTACATCATCTTTGATATGAATTAGCTAACACAATTATACTCATAGTGTGTAAGTCCTGTCTTAATTTGGTTTAAAAGCCATCAGAGTAAAGAGGGTATCTGTTTTATAACTACCTTGAAAGACAAAACCAGAAGGTTCTATAGATTGCTGCCATTCGCTAAGTGTGCGTTGCCTGCCCCCTAACAGAACCATCATCACAATATCCATTGTTTTATTGGGATGAGGACCAGGGCTGTCAGGCATAACCTGTTCCGCAATGAAGAGAGCAGTATTCTTTGTCATTTGTTGATGGCAATTTGCCAAAATCTGATGCATGAAATTATCGTTGAAATCATGGAGGACACCTTTAAAAATATAAGCATCTGCCGGTGGTATTTGGGCCAGAAAATCACCTGCAGTTAATTTGATCTGTGGTGGAAAATCAGCACTTCTTAATTGCTCAATGACGGCGGCTGTGTCTAAAAGAGTTAATTGTAGTTTGGAATAATGACGGGCTAATGCCTGACTTAATCCTCCCCGACCGCCTCCCATATCAACCAGGTGAGAAAACTTCGAAAAGTCATAGGCTGTAGCAATTGCTTCATCATCAAAAGTAGATAGTCTTGCCATGCCTCGATCAAAATTGGCTTGTTTCTCGGGGTGTTTACTAAGGAAACTAAAAAAACTGTCGCTATGTTGATGAGAGAAGGCTGCGTTTCCTGTTTTTAAACTGGTATCAAGATGAGCAAAAGATTGCCACCAACTGTCATCCACCATACACAAAACATCACGGACAGAATGAGGATCATCGTCACGTAAAGGCATTGATAAGCCTGTGAGCGAATAACTGTTGCCATCGCAATTAAAAAGACCGTAAGCGCTAAGAAATCTTAATAGTCGATTTAATAATTCAGGGACTGTTCCTGTGCACTCTGCTAGTTCATTAATAGAGATTGGTTTTAAGGACATGTGATTAGCAATGCCAAGTTTTGCCACTGCATGGATGGCCCGTGAAACAACGTACCAACGTGACATAGTGGCTAACTGGATATGAGGTTGCTCTTGATTAGAAGAGTGCATAGTTACTCCCTTTCTTGTCTTTGCTTGTTTTAGTGCATATAGTGATAGGCAAAAACCATGCTAATTTTGAATTATGCAAACAAAACAGATTAAGTTTCCTTTATTCGTTACCAATGAGCCGCAAAAAATGGTGGCGATCTGTATTTTTGCGCTGACTTTTTTTTTATTTATAGGAGAGCTCATTATCGCTTTTCAATTTAATGAAAAAAAACAAATGGTAATGCCAAAAACCAATTTTGTACCGACACAGGCTGACTTGCGTAAGGATTCGCCCTTATTTAAGACTTCTTTATTTGGAGACTATGTCCCAACCAATTTAGCTGATGCTGATATTAAACAATCCATGCTGGATGCCGAAGTTGTAGGAGTCATGTTTGCGACTAAAGAAGAGGAATCACAAGTTATTATTCGCGCCGGTGGAGGAGGGCAAAAAACCTATGTGGTTGGTGATGTCTTGCCCGGGGGCGCAATAATCAAACGAATTACAGAAAAAGGAGTAGTGGTTTTGCATAAGGGGGTTCTTGAGAGTTTAAGTTTACCTAAAAATGAATTAATCTTCGAAGCTCCTGCAAAGCCGTTAATTGAGGAATAAGCTTATGCGTTTTGCATTGCGAACAATTTTGCTGTTTATTTTGATACTCACTGCGACGGCTTGTGTAAGTAATGTAAATTTAACTGAAGGGATCCGCAGTTTTCAAGCACAGGATTACCGACGGGCTTTTGTTCGCCTAATACCTGAGGCGAAAAAGGGACAGCCCGATGCGCAATACGCTGTAGGCTATATGTACTATTATGGCCAAGGGGTTATTGAAGACCGCAAAGTAGCTTGGTATTGGATCAATCGGGCTGCTGATGCAGGCCAGCCTGAAGCCAAAGTTGCGGCTGAAATATTAAGACGCCAAGCAAAACTGATCATCTATAAACAGGGCAAACATATTTAGGGGCTGTTGAATTTCTATTATCTAGGCCGAAACGCTAGCGAAATGTCAACAGACTTAGCCTATGGCAGTAATAAGTAGTGAGAGCATATAGCAACAGTAAATCAATATTAATAGGCCGCCTTGCCAACGAGTAATTTTTTTCTTATGGCGGTAATTAAGCCATAGAAGAGCTAAAGTTGTTATAAACATAACCGGAATATCACGCCACAAGATAGCATGACTGATTGCTGCAGGATGGATAATGCCAGGAAAAATCATAACGGCAATTAAATTGAACATGTTAGCGCCAAGGATATTACCAATGGCAATATCGTCAGCCCCTTTAACTGCTGCGATAATTGAAGTAACCAGTTCGGGTAAACTGCTTCCTATTGCAACAATGGTCAGGCCAATAATCAGTTCGCTAATTCCCAACCAGTGCCCAAGTTCAACACAATTGTGTATTAAATATTTGGCGCTAAGAGGTAAAACAATCAGGCCCAAAACCAAATGGATGGTATGGGTTTTTAGCGAATGTTTACGAAGGGCTGCTTGTTGAAAGGCGATTGTTAATTGTTTTTGGGGGCGTTCTTGTCGCGTTATATAGATAAAATAAGTGATTAAGGCGATGCAGGCTAATAAAAACAAGCAACCATCCAAAACGCCAAGATAGCCGTCAATAATGAGTGAATAGGCAAAAAGCATCACTAAAAAAAGGAGAGGGTATTCTCGACGTAATAAAGTTGGCTGTACCCTAAGCGGTTTTAAAAGAGCTGTTATACCAAGTACTAAACCAATATTGGCAATGTTTGTACCGATGGCATTGCCAATAGCTATTTCAGGGAAACCTTCCATAGATGCCCTAATAGCAACCATAATTTCAGGGGCAGAAGTGCCTAATGCTACTAAAGTCAAACCAATTAATAAGGGCGGTAACCGGTAATAGTGGGCAATACCTGAGGCGCCGCTAACCAAATGATTGGCAGACCATAATAAAGCAATAAAACTAATCACCAGAGCAAATAATATCGTCATGCTGTTTCTTTCATGCTGTTTCACAATAATTCTTGGATATTGATAATACTTTATTTCGCTCTGAACACAATAAATAGTCGTTAAATGAATAAAAAATAGTCATTTGTGTTATCATTAAGGATACGTTTTTTATTTTACTGTTGGAGTTTTGAGTCATGCCCCGTACCAGAGTAAAAAAAGGTGGTTTGCATATCTCTGCTACTGATAAACGGGTAGAGCGTGTTTTTCCTGGAGTACGTGGGTCTTTGAGCCAAAGTATTACCGTTGATAACGGTAAGGGGCCTGTCGAACTTAAAAAAGGCACTCGAGTTATTATTCAGCCGCTTAACCTTGACGCACCGAACGAAGAACCACGATTCAAAATAACTTGTTTTAATGATAATAAGGCAAGTGCTGATGACTCACTCCCGGAAAGTCAACGTGATATTGTACGTGGTGAAAGCTATACGTATACAACGACTGACTCTTCTTGCTTTCGTTTTGATGAGCATTATGAGCGTAGTGTTGAGCCCTTATTTCCAGATCCAGGGTCACCTTCATTAAGCGAAATTAACCAGGGACAAATTCCAGATTGTTTTTTACTTGCTTCAATACAAGCTATCCTAAACCAGCCTAATGGTGCTGCCTTTCTTCGTGGGATGATGGTGCAAAATAATGACGGTACGACAACCGTTAGATTATTTAATCCAAAAACGCTAGAGCCAGTGTATAAACGGATAACGACAGCGATTATACATGATCAGAGCGGTGCATTAAGTGGCCATAAGGCTTTATGGGTGCATGTATTGGAATCAGCTTATGCCACCATGCAAACCAGGCATGACGGAGAAGTAGATGCGTCCATAAGTTCTGTATTCAATGAAGGTGGTTTTTCAGCGACGGCAACTAAGATTTTAACCGGAATAAATACTCGCTCCGAAAAGGTTGGGGCAAAGGTGGAACAGCCTTGGAATATTCCCCAATTTATTGAAGCGGATAATTTAGAGTTTATTAAGAGCACAATTAAGACAGGGCTTAATAAGCCGGTTTATTTGTTGTGCAATATAGATAAAATTATCGACATGTATCAGGACAGTCCTGCCTCACCTGCTCTTGATGCTTTACGAACAGAGTTCGCAATGGCGATTCCTGATGAAGAGATGACAGACTCTCTTACAGCTTACAAGGAATATAAAGATTATCTATTGTTTTATTTTGATAATAAAGCAGAATGCGACAAGATTTTTGCCTCAAAGGATACCGAGCCAACTAAATTATTGAAATTAATCGACCTTATAGGTGGCACCCACCCAGATGCACAGCAATTTATCAAACATTGCTTTAATTATATTGATGTACCGGTTGAAACGAATGTTGTTCGAGGTGAGCGAGATCCTTTTTCAGGCTATTATCAGGTCGATCAAATTCAACAATTCCGCGCGATAGAGAAAGCGTTAGCAGATGGTTGTCTGGTAACCGCTTCTACTCCGTCCAAATTCGATGAAGCTGTGCCAGGTCTCCGTAATCGACACGCTTATACGATATTAAAAGTGGTTACCCGCGAAGAAATAGTTGTTAATGCGAAGGGAGAGCAGTCAGCACGCCCAGTCTGTTATGTCCAAATGCGAAATCCCTGGGGTAGTACGGGACGTGTTTATCAACAAAAAGAAGGTGGTTTTGAAGCGCTTGAATCTAGGGAAGCTGGTATCTTTGAGATTGAACTTGTTGATTTTAATCGTTATTACAGCTCAATTCAGATTAGTGATTCAGCAAATAAGCGTTTTGCCTATGATGAAAAAATGCAAAAACTCTACAAGGAAGTTGAATTGGCTGTTGCTGATTTAAGGGTAGATGCTGGTGCTAGCTTATCGGAATTACAAGACTTTGATATACAGCACAAGCTCTGTGTGAAAAAGTTGATTGATTTGGAACTAACCCATCTTCATGCAGTCGATGAGAAGCTTTCTAAAGCCTTAGATGATATTTTTGCAGAAAAATATGATAGTGAACTTGAGGAAATGGCTGTAAAGGGGCTCATCAAGGATGTGCCTATGGATTTTTATACGGGTGATCCAGAAAAAAGAGATGCTCATCTTTATGCGTTACTCAAATTACGTTGGGCGATGAAACAAGAGCCACCTGATGTGGCTTTACAGGAAAAATTGCAGGCACAAGTTATTGACGCAGCAAACAGTTATGATTTTTGGAAAGACCTTTCCGCTAAAAAATTAAAGCAAGAAATAATTGTTAATAAATATGCCAGACATTGTGTAGACGAGTTAGATGCCTTTAATGCGTTATATGAACGCGTGGATGTAAAACTTAAAGAAATCACTGATTTTAAACAATCTGACCTTGTATTCTTCACATCGAATTTTGTTTTGTTGCAAGAACAAGTACTTCGAATTACCTCTATGAAGGCTGCATTGAAGAATTTAGGGTATGCTATTAGTGATGAAGAACTGTCCGACATGCATAATAAGTTAAAGAAGATTACAGACAAATTAATAGCTTGCGAAGCGATCAAAGAAGTCATGGACGAATTGCAGGGTAGCATTGAAGTGGTACGCCAAAAAGCCGCATTTGCTCATGAGAGAGGCATGCTAACTGAAGAGGAATGCCAAAGTATTGAAAAAGCTACAGCGCTAGTATTAGCTAATCCACAAAATACCCAAGCAATTAACCAATTAGCTTCGACTCTCCTCGAATCAGAGCAGCAACCGCGCAAAGAGATTGGGGAAGAGTTAACTACTATTGGCATGTTGGCAGAAAAATTAGTCAATCTCTGGACTAAGTTAAAAACATTTTTCCAACAAGCTGCAACATTTTTGTTTTTTAATAATCAGCAATACGAGACAGGGCCTCGTCCTTCAGATTCTCTTGAAGAGGACCCACCAGAGATTGGCAGCGGACTAAATTAAGAGAGTAATGATACAGGTTAAAGCTGGTTTATCCTGTATCAAACCTTCTTTTAACTCGTTAATTATTAGGTTTGCCAAGCAACGTCATCTTTTATGTCATACGTGTTTAGATGCTTTGCCTAAGTTGTACATTGGCCTTCCTTTCTTTTGATAGTACGTAATAAACGGATGAGAATAAATCAGTGATGTTACCGAAATGAGTTGGATGTTAGATACCTGATTGTAGTAAAAAATGATTAATGATATCGCTAACAGGCTTGGCAAGTCCGAGTTGGTTGAGCTCAGTTGCAGCGAACCAGTTTCCCGGGCATTCGTTAAGCACATTTTTCTTGCTGGTGGTTTTCAGCGCTAATGCTTTGATATATAAATGAAAGTGGCTAAAGCTATGTTTAAGTGTTAGTAACTCTGTAGGCTGCTGACTCGTTAAGGCATAGTTATTTGCTATATAGTCTCTGGGGCAAGTTGTAGTGTCAGCGATGATTGGCAGGCACCAAAGCCCTCCCCATAAACCGGATGGCGGTCTTTTTTCAAGGTAAATTTTATTATTGTCCGTATAAAGTAATAAAAACTGTTGCTGCTTGACTGGCAGGCTTTTCTTTAATTTTTTTTGAGGATACAAAGTAGTCTTATCATGAATATTTGCCAGGCAGGTCTTTCTTACTGGACAAGAAGTGCAATTAGGCTGTCTGGTTGTACAGCAAGTAGCGCCCAAGTCCATAATAGCTTGCGTATAATCGGCGCAACGTTGTGTGGGCATGCACTGATGGGCCAGTTGCCATAACTGTTGCTTCACAGCACTCTGTTCAGGCCAGCCATCAATTAGAAAATAACGACATAGCACACGTTTGACATTACCATCCAGAATGGCTGTTGGTTGATTAAAAGCTTGTGAGGCAATAGCTGCTGCGGTAGAGGGGCCTATACCTGGTAAGGCAACCAGTTCTGCCAAAGTAATAGGAAATTCACCTGCATATTCCTCACAAATAATTTTTGCTGTCTGAGAGAGGTTACGGGCACGGCTATAGTAGCCTAATCCTGACCAATGGGCTAAAACCTGATCTTCAGGCGCTTTAGCCAACTGCCAAATATCGGGAAAACTGTCTATAAAACGGTTGAAATAAGGTATGACCGTTTTAACCTGAGTTTGCTGCAGCATAATTTCAGAAACCCACACTCGATAAGCTGAGCGTGGGTGTTGCCAAGGTAAATCTTTGCGTCCATGCAAATCAAACCATGCCAATAATGGATTACTGAATTGCTCTTGTATCACGGTTATTACCGCTAAAAATGATTGTTTGAAGTTGTTGTTGAATTTGTTTAACCGGTTTTACTATGGTTTCAACAGGTTTCACCAACGTTTCCTTGAGCCAAGCTTTGGTCAATATGGGATTAATTTTTTTTAAATCGGGTAAAACAATAGGCTTTGTTAAAGTGCCTTGAACTAAAATAGGGAAACTGCCACCCAAAATCTGTTGAATTTTTTCTACTTTTTCATCGGTTAAAGCGACTTTTGCAAACAGATGACTATCGAGATTATAGTCTTTTAAATTCAGTATACCTTCCCCTTTTAATTGTAGTTTTTCGGCTTGTAATACCAGGGAATTGCTTTGCAACGTAGAGTCTTGGAGTTGATATTGGAAAGTAAGTAATTCAAAACGTGTGTTTCCTTTGAACATATTGGGATCATCAAATTGACCTAATTCCAGGGCTTGCTTTGCATCTTTCTTTGTGCTGGTCATTAATTTGTTGATTTTATTGCTTGTTTCATCAATAACTCTATCAAGATTAATTGATTCAACCACACCGTCTTTGATTGTTAGGCTGCCATTACCACTGGTGTGATCTGGCCAGTTAGAGTCTTGCATATTGGTTTGAGCATGGATAGAGAAATCCACACTGCCTTTAAATAAACGTTTCTTAACCAGGTCATAAAGGAGTTTACTACTATCAAGATTGGTAGCAGTTTGATTAACAGTTAGTTTTTTGCTGGCAAATTCATAACTAAGATCGCCAACGGATTGGCCATTATACAAACTCAAAGTTAAAGGATTTAAATGAAAAACGCCAATCTTGGTTTTTGCATTGGCATTAACTTTATTTATTTTTAGCTTTTTAAGGCGAACGTCTTGTAAGGACAATTGACCTTCCAGGGGAAGGTTTTGCAGTGCCATAACAGGATTATTAAATAAAGACGCTGATAGGGCGCTACTACCCTTAAAAGTAATATGTGCTTTTAAAAGGGGTTCACTAGCCTCTGAGACATCGAGTGTCGTTTTTAATTGGAGAGGGAAAGAATTTTTCTGCAGATTAAACTGTTCTGCTCCTATCTGTAAGCCAGAAAAAATTATTGTTTTCTGATTTTGCACAATAACAATCTGACCACGGCTTAATAAAAATCGCTCAATAGCAAATTGTTCCGTCATATTATTGGTTTTTGCACCATTATTGCTTTGTTTGCTTTTCTTAATTTTAGCTGGTGGTTGAGAATCTGGATTGATAGTAACGTGGAAACCGTCAACATTTAATTCGCTAAAAACCAATTTACCGCGTAATAAGGGAGTGATTTTCAAATGAAAAAGAAGGTTTTCCAGTTTTACTGAATAATTTGCGTTATCGTTTTCATTCCCTATCTGCACACCAGTAATTTTAATACCAGGGCGAGGGAATATCTGCCAGGAAATATCACCATTCACGAGACTTTTGCGTTCGGTCAAGGTGCTCAATTGGGAGCTGACATAGGATTTGACTGTTTCAGGTTTTATTGATTTTGCTAATGCCCATAAAGTGATGGCAGTGATTACAAAAAGAAGCGCGAAGCCAGTAACCAGTTTTTTTAAGAATTTCATGTTTGAATAATTGGGGATAAAATGGCAAGCATATACATAATGCAGGTCATGTCAAGTTAAAAACGATTAAAAAAAAACCAATATTGGATATTGCTAATATTTTATAAGGAGTTTAATCTGATAGTCTTCCCTGAAAAAAGTGGGGAAAGGCGTTGATTTGTGCTTTTTAGTTGTACTCAGGATGAGTCAATAAAGTCAAGGAGAGCGTCATGCAACGAAGTGAATGGGAAATTATAGTTCTTAAACCAACGGCTGTATTTTTATCATTCCTGTCATCCCAATTACCCGATCTGGAATTACCTGAATTAAACGAACTACAAACTGACAATACAGCTTATGTCATTCCCAGACAAGATAGCGAAGAAGCTACTTTAAATGAGATTGAGCGCCATTTTCCTACCATGTTCAGATATGAAATAAGTCGTTTGGCAGGGAAAAATACCCACAATCGGATTGAAGGGACTTTTCTCGATTTTTTATGTTGCTTCAAATTTGAATTGCATTCACAAATAGTTCTTATGGAGTCTTCAGTTGCTGAGGGGCGGCAGTTATTACGCATTAAACCTCGCTCTGTATTATTGAAGTGGATGAGAACTACTGTGGAGGAGAAAAATGAGATTGTCACCGCTTTAGAACGCATCAATTTATCTCACCTTGCTGAAAACGCAACAGTCATTATTAAAAATTTTGCCAAATTGGCGGATGTGAAACCTTTTCTTAAACACTATTACCGTCCTATTTTTGAAGCCGAAATGTTACGAATGTGTGATAGTGCTGAGGAATGGCCTGAAGTGGAGTCATATCAGGATTTTTGCCATTATTTTGCGGTTAATACTCACAGCCGATTGATTCATTTGCATTAATGAGTTTACCAAGTAATAACGCTATGAAAGTGCTGTAAGGAGATGAGCGCGGTTTATTATCAAGTGGATGATGGGTTTAAAATAAGAAAATACCTTAGGTAGTACGATATATGGTGAAAATAATATCGAGTTGGTGTTATAATGTTCAGATTAACAATGGTCGTGATTGTTGGCATTCAATCTGGTTATTTTTATTTATCGATTATAAATGAGTATAATTAGATCAACTAACCTAAAGGATGAGTCAAGTGGTCTACATTAAGCGAGATAAACAAGGTAAAATATGTGCACTTTATGCACGGTCAGCTGCTGGTACTGAGCAAATGGATATGGATGCTCCAGAAGTACTGGAATTTCTTAATCGCTGCGATAATGAGAATCGTTTTAAATTAACACAATCAGATTTACAGCTAATTCGTGTATTGGAAGATTTAATCGAAATATTAATCAGTAAAAATGTGATTACCATTACTGATTTCCCTCAAGTGGTAATTGATAAATTAGTAGAACGTCAACATATTCGTAAGCATTTAACCGGCGCAGTAGGAATGGAGTTTGATAATGAGATGTAAGTTGTTAACGTTATTTTTAAGTGGTTGTGTTTTTTTTGCTGGATCCCCCTCTTATAGTACAACGCTTGATGAGTTATTGCCGAATGAGCGTAATACAGTTGAAATATTTCAGAAATTTTCACCCAAAGTAGTGTATGTCCATCGCCTGGCGACAGTGAAACGCTCTTATGAGCATATGCAAGTGAAAGCTGGTGCTGGTTCGGGGATTATATGGGATGCAAAAGGTCATATTGTTACCAATTTTCATGTGGTCAATGGTGCAGAGCGTTTGGCGGTCAGTATTGGCAATTTAACAGTTCCTGCTCGAGTAATTGGTACCGAGCCCCGCAAGGATATTGCTGTGCTTGCTATCAGTTCACCGAAAGTATTGGAGTTATTAAAATCTTATGTACCTTTTGAATTAACTCATACTCACGATCTAATGGTAGGGCAAAAAACCATTGCCATAGGCAATCCTTTTGGTTTGGATCATAGTTTGACTGTGGGTGTTATTTCTGCATTAGGGCGCCAAGTTCCAGGAGCTGGGGGCGTGGCCATACGAGATATGATTCAAACGGATACCTCTATTAACCCTGGTAATTCAGGCGGGCCCTTGTTAGATAGTAAAGGGCGTTTGATCGGTTTAAATACAGCCATTTATTCCAATTCTGGTTCGTCAGCTGGCGTTGGTTTTGCCGTACCAGCGGATGATATTGCCCGTATTGTTCCACAAATTATCAAAAACGGCCGGGTTGTATTATCTGGTATTGGTATTCAGCGAGTTGAACCAAGTATCGCGCAACGTTTGGGTGTGAATCAGGGTATTTTAATCGCAGATGTTATACCCAAGACGCCTGCGGCTTTGGTAGGTCTGCGTGGAACAGGACGAGATCATTTGGGTCGTATGCATCTTGGCGATATTATTGTCGCTTTAAATGGCCACCCGGTGAAAAATTATGATGCTCTTTATCATCTGTTTACTGATATCAAGGTAGGCGAAAAAATAACGCTAACAATACTCAGAGGTGGTAAACAGATTAACCATAAAATGAAAACGATTGATATTGCTGCTTACTAAGCAGTTAAAATCCCCTGGCAGTATAGCGCTCAGGGGATGAAATTAATTAATACCATATTGATCCTGATAAGCGAGCAAGCGCTCCACTTCTCTCAATTGCCCATCCTGGCGCAAGTAGTTGATTAAATCGAACAGGGTGATAATGGATAAGACGCGAATACCTTGCGCCTCAATTTCTGCAAGAGTAGATTGATTTGTTATACCACGTTCACAGCGATCAAGGGCAATAACAACGGTTGTAAGCTTGCCGCCATTTTCGACAATTAATGCTTGTGATTCGCGAAAGGCTGTTCCCGCTGTAATGACATCATCGATAATAACTGTATTACCATGCAGGGGAGCGCCTATGAGTTGTCCGCCTTCGCCATGCGTTTTAGCCTCTTTGCGATTAAAAGTAACGGTTATATCCTTTCCCAGTTCAGCAAGGGCAATTGCTGTCGCAGTTGCCAGAGGAAGGCCTTTGTAGGCGGGACCAAACAAATGTTGGAAATCAATACGATGTTTTATTAATGTCTTGGCATAAAATTGACCGAGTTGGCGTAGGGCTTCACCTTGATAAAACAGTCCTGCATTAAAAAAATAAGGGCTTAGACGCCCAGATTTTAAAGTAAACTCACCAAACTTTAAGACTTGGCAATCCAGGGCTAAGCGAATAAACGTTTCTTTATAATTATCCATTTAAACATCCTATAAAATAAATCAAGCAAACCTGCAGTCAATAATCAATTCAAAGTAAGATACTTTATAAGGATAAAGGCTTAATTCGAAGATTTTAAAAAAAATCGTTAACAATCAATAAAAAACTGTTATGCTAATCATAATGCTTGGGCACTCAAGCATTGTGATGTATCCATTGTAGCGCAAATTAAGAGGTATTTGAGGCATTTCTTTTATAGTTGCCCGCAATTTGAACTGCGTGGATGCTGAAATGTTTGCCCTACCGCTTTAGGTAGAAGAGTTTAAGAAGGGGATAGTGAATGTCGCAAAGAGAAACTGGCCATGTTAAGTGGTTCAATGAAAAAAAGGGATTTGGATTTATCGTCAATCAACAGGGCGATGATATATTTGTGCATTACAAAGATATTCAAGGTGTTGGGTTCAAAACCTTACATGAAAATGATTCAGTAACTTTTATTCTTGATAAAGGTCCCAAAGGGTTCAAAGCACAAGATGTTATAGTTGTTAGCGAATAATTATTAAGCAAGTCAGGCTGATGTGCCTGGCTTGATATTTATTGCTAATGGTTTGCTTGGATTCCTAATCTAACTATTTCTTGACCTTCAGGGGTGAGAATCGTTATTATTCGCACATTCTGGTTTATTTGAAATCAAGAGACGAGGTTCAGCTCGTTATCGCCAATGATTTTTTAACTCAAGTATGAGTTGTTAGGCTGCAAGGTACGGCAGTACTGCAATTCAGGTGAATTTAATAATTAATAACCAAAGCGTGAAGAACCTCACAAACGGTAGGAGTCGTGGAATGGAATCGGTGCAACGTGTTGCAGTCATTACAGGGGCTGCGAGTGGTATTGGCCTTGCGTTAGCTCGGGTTTGTATCCAGCGTGGGATTCATGTGGTTATGGCTGATAATGCTGTTACCGCACTTTGTGATCGAGTTGAGCAATTAAGTACGCAGGCAAAGGTTGATGTTCTTGGCGTTGTTTGTGATGTAACAAAGCCCGAAAGCCTCCGGCATTTGGCAAAACAAAGTTATGAGCATTTTAACCGTATAGATTGGTTATTCAACAATGCTGGTGTAAGTGGTCATTTAGCCCCGATATGGGAATTAACAAGTGAACACATTCGTAAAGTGATGGATATCAATTTGCATGGTGTGATTCATGGAATACAAGCTTTCTTGCCCTTAATGTTTAAACAAACTCATCGTGCCCATGTGATAAATATGGCGAGTTTTTATGGGTTATGTAGCGGTTCACAGATGGCTGCTTATGCAATGTCTAAGCATGCCGTAGTTGCACTTTCCGAGTCGTTGTATTTTGATCTGAAACGTTTGGATAAACCCGTTGATGTATCGGTGATTTGCCCATCTTTTGCCAATACTCAGTTACTCACTAATTCCGCTCCTTTGCATGCGGACAAATTACACCATATGGTAGCTGATTTAGTGGCTCGCAGCCGACCTGCTGAAGATGTGGCTGAACACATTGTACGGGAAGTAGAAAATAAAACCTTTTATATTTTACCCGATAGGGAAGTAAAAGAGTATTGCGAAGAACGGACCAAGGCTATTATCGAGCAAACAGAGCCGTATCAACATAGTCTTGAAAAAATTATTGCTTCTTTAAGCAAACGCGCTATGGCAGGCTAGATAGACACTATCAAGAGAGTATTTGACTTCAATAGGCTTTCTGATTACCTTTGCGGGCAGAAAAATGATGGAGTAGTGAATGCCTGATCAAATATCTTATTTATTAAAAAAGAAAGTATTCTTACCCTTTTTTTTGACCCAGTTTTTTGGTGCTTTCAACGATAATGCTTATAAATTATCCATATTAACTTTGATTAGTTACCATTTGAGTACCACTCCAACTCAATCAGAGCATTACCAAGCTTGGGCTGGAGCTTTATTTATTCTGCCATTTTTTCTGTTTTCTGCTACTGCAGGGCAGCTGGCAGATAAATACGATAAAGCTAAAATGGCTCGATGGGTAAAAGCATTTGAGGTTCTACTCATGGTTGTTGGTGCCTTTGCCTTGCATTATCAAACTGTTTTACTGATGATGATGGTTTTAACAGGAATGGGTATCCATTCAAGTTTTTTTGGACCGTTAAAATATGCTATTTTGCCCGATCTGTTGCCGCGTCCGTTATTACTTAATGCAACCGCGTTAATCGAGTCAAGCACCTTTTTAGCCATTCTGTTAGGAACTACTTTTGGTGCCTTGGTTATTGGAAATACAGAGGCTCATATAAGTTACGCAATAGTATTAACCAATATAATAGCAATTCTTGGTTTGCTTTCCAGTTTATTTATTCCAAATACACCACCCAAAATAGAAACGTTGAAAGTAGATTGGCATGTTTGGCATGCAACTAGATTAATGTTGAAAGAAACCATGCTAAATAGAAAGGTCCTACCGACGATTTTTACTATCTCATGGTTTTGGTTGCTCGGTGCCGTTGTTCTCACCAAACTACCCGATTATATGCATTATGTTTTAAATGCTGATACAACTGTTTTTGCAGTTTTTTTAGCACTATTTTCGATTGGTATTGCGTTTGGATCTATTGCAATTGGGTATTTGCTGGGAGGAAAAATTACCTTAAAATATGTACCTTTGGCCATGCTGCTATTATCTGCATTTGCTATCGACTTGTATTTTGCATCGCCTAAAGTCACTTCTACGTTACCTTTGCAAAAACTCTCTCTATTTTTTACTCAAGTAAATAACATACGCATTACTATTGATTTTTTCCTTTTTTCCTTTTGCGGTGGTTTATTTATTGTTCCTTTGTATACTTTCCTGCAGGTAGCTAGTGAAGATGATATGCGAGCCCGTGTAATCGCAAGTAATAATATCTGCAATGCCTTATTTATGGTACTCGGTTCTCTTTTGGTGATATTTTTACTGTACCTACAATTAGGTATAGCAGTTATTTTTCTTATACTTGCTATTTTAAATGCCTTCGTAGCGATAGGATTGTGGTTACTATTGCGTAAATATTTTAAAAATTAAATCAGGGGCTGTTTATCTATACTATCTTATTATTTATGAGCTTGATTTTCTTTGCTGAACGGTAGTGCTAGAAAATAAGACTCATAATTGCCCAAGCTGGCAAGCTATTTCATTTGTTTAAGGGATGCTTATGAATAGTTCTATCGCTCTTATTGTAAATAAAAAAGCTAAAAATGCCCCTCAAATAACTAATTATCTTACGGCATTCGATGATAAGGGAATTAATTATTATTATTTTGTCGTTGAACCCAATGATTTGGTAAGTACTATTCAAGACTGTATAAAAAAATTTAAGATTTTATTAGTCGGTGGTGGAGATGGAACAATTCGCAGTGCTGCTCAATATTGTGTTAATACCTCTACAATTCTTGGTGTACTTCCTCTTGGCACAATGAATCATTTTGTAAAGGAGTTATCGTTACCTGCAGATATAAATAGTATATTGGATGCTATTGCAAAACCTCACACTATAAAAATTGATCTGGCTGAAGTGAATGGGTTGGTATTTGTTAATAATTCATCACTTGGTATTTATCCTCAATTCGCTCGAAGAAGAGATTATTATGCAAAATTTTATCATAAGTGGTTGAGTTATATACCCAGCATTATTCAGACTTTCCGACATCATGGAACGTTCCAGATTACGATAAAAAATGAAAATTTGGATTTATCGCTGAATACTTCTTTTTTTATGGTTAGTAATAATCTTTACTCTTATCAATTTCCTACCAAAATAGAACGTAGTAATTTCAAACAAGCGCTTCTTGGTATTTATTTTTTGAAGTATGGCAAGCTTAGCCTGGAAAAAATGATTCAACACCTCTTGGGAAAGAGCACTAATTTTGAAATAATGAAATCTGCGACTCCAATTAAAGTAGAAGTTAAGAATAAAGAAAAAATCTCTATTTCCTTGGATGGAGATGCTGTAGTGACTGATTGCCCCTTGATTTATAAAACTATACCTAAGTCTCTTCAACTGTTGACGAATAAATATGAGAATAATCCACATTTCTGATTTGCATTTTGGAATGCATCAAGATCATGTTAGAGAGGCTTTTTTAGCTGAGTTAGCCTTATTAAAACCTGAAATTATAATCATTTCAGGTGATTTGACCCAACGTGCCAAGACCTATCAATTTGAGTTATTGCAATCTTTTTTACGGTGTTTGCCATGCGAAGTCCTGGTTGTGCCTGGCAATCATGATATTCCTCTATACAATCTGCTTGGGAGACTATTTTATCCATTTAAAGCGTATAAAAAATACATTGCCAAGCATTTCAATGCTCAATTCTCTACAGATTCTCTTGCAATTTTGGGTGTTAATAGTGTTGATCCATATCAAATTAAAGATGGCCAATTATCATCAAAAATAATTAAGAAAATAAAGCAATATTTCAGAACAGAGAAAAAAGCCGTTAATATCTTATTTTTTCACCATAATTTTGATCGAATTGAAGGGTTACACAAACCTTTGGAAAATGAAATGGAGTTTCTCTCTTTTTTGCGCAGTAGTGATATTGATATAGTGTGCACGGGACATCTTCACTATGCGCATGTGAGTTTAATCAAAAAAGATAACATGAAACCTTGTCTGATTTTGCATGCCGGAACTTTATTGTGCACACGGAGTAGAGATGCTTTGAATAGTTATTTTGTTATTGACTTGGAAGGCGGCCAATGCGCTATTGATTGGCGTGTTTTTGTTAAAGAGCAGTTTTTATCGCGCAAAAATTATTCAATAAAATTATCGGAAGCCAATGCTCTATTGGAGTAGTTAACCTTCATGCCTGGCAATAGCTACTAGTTGAAGGTTAACCATGTGATTCCAATTTGTTCTGTTTACCCTATGCTTCCAGCCAGTCTTGAGCGGGTAGAAAATCACTGTACAGGCTGGCCTCTGCCGTGTTTTCTTGTGGATGCCAGTCATATTTCCAGTGCACTTCGGGAGGCAGTGACATCAAAATAGATTCAGCTCGTCCACCTGATTGTAAGCCAAACAAGGTACCGCGATCATAGATTAGGTTAAATTCAACATAACGCCCGCGTCTATATAGTTGGAAAGCTTTTTCTCGTGGGCCATAAGGCAGATCCATGCGCTTCTTAACAATGGGTTCGTAAGCTTTCATGAAATGGTTGCCTATACTTTGCATCAAGCCAAAACTATGAGAAAAACCGCCTTCATTGAAATCATCAAAAAATAATCCTCCAATACCGCGCGCCTCTTGACGATGTTTAAGATAGAAATATTGGTCACACCATGATTTAAAGCGCGGATAAAGATCACTGCCAAACGGTTGACAGGCAGCAAGGGCTGTTCGGTGCCAATGTTGGCAATCCTCGCGAAAACCGTAATAGGGTGTCAGATCGAATCCACCACCAAACCACCAAACAGGGGGGGTATTTTCTTTTTCAGCAACAAAAAAACGTACATTAGCATGTGAAGTTGGCACATAAGGATTATCAGGATGAATAACAAGCGATACCCCAAGAGCACTGAAATAGCAGCCTGCAAGTTCTGGACGGTGGCTGCTGGCGGAAGGGGGAAGTTGCTCACCTGAGACGTGGGAAAAATTGACTCCTGCTTTGGCAAACACTTTTCCCTCATTAAAGACACGCGTTAAACCGCCACCACCTTGCGGTCTCGTCCACGAGTCCTCGTGAAATTGCCCTTGGCCGTCGAGTTCAGTTAAGGTGTTACAGATATTATTTTGCAATTGCAAAAGATAAGATTTAATGGATTCAATGGCATTTTCTGGTAGCTCTGCAGACTTATCTTTCATTTGATTACCTCTGATTCAATCAGGCATTCCTGGCACGATTATCAAGAGTTTCCCTATTCATTGAGTTATAAGTTACTAAGTGAACAACATAAGCAACTTACTCTTAAATCGTGTTAATGACAATCATCGCGAGAAAATTTCATAAAACCTTATTAGGGTTTTTGGGAGTCGGAGAATTAAAAGAATAGACGTCACCAGAATTGGCTACAGGGGAGAAGTGCAAGCGTAGAGCTGGAGTGCCCACGGAAAGTACAAGAGGAATGCGGGCACTGTAGCGAAGCAATTCTTTTTTGCAGCGAGTTTACGAAGAAATTTAATGAATTGGCACAGCATTTGCTTTGCATGCTACTACAGGGTTACAGGAGTAAAGGAATGGCATTAGATCTGGATAGTTACCTCGGTATACATGCGAAGGCATTAGTGCTTCGCGATCAACGTTCATCGCAACTTGCTCATAACCTGGCAAATGTGAGTACACCTAATTATAAAGCTAGAGATATTGATTTTAATGATGTTTTAGCCCAGTCCATGTCATCCTCTGCTCAACAAATGGTTGTGGATAATCCAAACCATATCGATGGGCAGACAAATTTTGCAGGTCAACTTAAATATCGCACACCGAGTCATGTGTCATTAGACGGTAACACGGTTGATAAGGATTTGGAGATAACTGAATTTGCTCGAAATGCGATCTCTTACCAGGCAAGTTTAACTTTCTTGGATAATAAGATTAAGTCAATGATAACGGCGTTGAGAGGAGAATAATCATCATGTCATTGAATAACGTTTTTGACATTGCTGGTTCAGCGTTGGTTGCTGAAACTACACGCCTGGCAAGTAGTGCCAGTAATATGAGCAACGCCAATGTTGTAACGGGTAGTCCAGAGGGTACTTACCGAGCCCAATATCCAGTGTTCCAGGAAATACAGGAAGAGAGTCAGCAATGGATGAATAATGAAGTTCGGGCAGGAGTCGCAGTCCCGCAAATTTATGAAAGTCAGGCAGAGCCTGTCAAACAGTATCAACCTAATCACCCACTGGCTGATAAAGATGGCTTTGTTTATTCACCCAATATTAATTACGTGGAAGAAATGGCGAATATTATTTCTGCATCGAGAGCCTATCAAATGGATCTTGAAATGCTTAATACCAGCAAACAATTAATACAACGCACTTTGCAGTTAGGACAGTAAGGGGTAAATAATGACTACGAATTCGGTGAATGGGGCAAATATAGGTGTCAATCAATTGTCACAGGCAGGAACTACGCAAAGCAAGGGATTAGGCCAACAGGATTTTTTAAGATTGATGGTCGCACAGGTTCAACATCAAGATCCCCTGGAGCCTAGTACTAACGGTGACTTCCTGGCCCAATTGGCACAGTTTAGTACGAATGACGGTATTACTAAGATGCAAGAATCGATTGAGCAACTTGCTACCTCTTTGCAATCAAATCAGGCATTACAAGCCTCCGCTTTAGTGGGCCGTAAGGTGTTAGTGAATAGTACTACCTTAAGCCTTGGACAAGAAGGTGATACAAAAGCTGCCGTTGATATTCCTGCTGGGGTGAGTGATTTGACAGCTTCTATTTATGCCGAATCAGGGGAGTTAATTAGAAAAATTCCTTTAGGGCAACGAAGTGCGGGACAATTTGAGTTCAGTTGGGATGGATTTAATCAGAAAGGTGAGCGTGTTTCTGCTGGAAAATATGCCATTAAAGTAAATGGCATTTATTCTGGCAAGGAAGTTGCCTTAAGAACTATGACAGCGGCCAATGTAGACAGCGTGAGTTTAGGTCAAAATGGTGAGGGTTTAAAATTGAATGTTGCCGGTGTGGGGCCGGTATCACTCAATGACGTAAAACAAATTACCGGATAAATGGAATTTGCAGCGCATTCAAGAGAATGAACTACAAGTGCCAAAGGTTATCAAATTAGGGTTAAATCTGATAACCAGAATCAAACGGACAGGAGGCAATCATGGTATTTGGAACAGCACTGAGTGGAATTCAGGCAGCATCTTCTGATTTGGATGTGATTGGTAATAATATTGCAAACTCGGCAACCACGGGTTTTAAAAGTTCGCGGGCTGAATTTGCTGATGTATATGCCACGGGCTCTTATGGAGGCGGTGCCAATTCTATTGGAAGTGGTGTACGTCTATCCCGAGTACAGCAAACGTTTGGTCAAGGCAGTTTTACTTTTACCAATAACAGTCTTGATCTGGCCGTTAGTGGTTCCGGTTTCTTTGTTTTGGATGATCAAGGCTCCAAAGTTTACACCCGAGCAGGTGCCTTTGGGGTAAGTAATGATGGTTATATCGTAAATAGTTCCAATCAACGTTTGACAGGGCTAATTGCCGATCAATCTGGTGCGTTAAGTAGTTTGGCCGGTGATCTGCAAATTAATACCGCTAATATCAACCCAAATGCTACAACACTCCTGACCAGTGGCTTAAATTTATATTCGAATGCCACAGCGCCGACGGTCAATTGGGCGGGTGGTGTTTCTCCTGCAAGTGATACTTACAACAATGTTACATCCTCGACAATTTATGACAGCCTGGGGAACTCACATGTTTTATCCATGTATTTTATTCATGCTGATTCCGGTGCTGTTCTAGGGGCTCCGAATGCGTCTACACCTCCAGGAACGACTAACCAATGGTATGTGGCATTCCAATTGGATAATCAGGATCTTCCCCCTTTAGGTGCTGTTAACAACACGGATAATTTATATCGTATTAATTTTAATAGTGATGGATCTTTTGCCAGTGCGGCAGATTTAACCAATGCTCCTTTAGCCAATAACCAGATTCCTCTATCAATCGCTTTAACGAATGGAGCAAATCCTCTAGCGTTTAACGTAGACCTCACCAATAGTACTCAATTTGGTAGTCCTTTTGCAGTGCAATCAAACGTTCAAAATGGTTTTACCACAGGGCGCCTGGATGGTTTGGATATCGATGAAGAAGGTATTTTATTTGGACGTTATACGAATGGGCAATCGCGAGTCATGGGGCAAGTTCAGTTAGCCAATTTTGCCAATCCTGATGGTTTGCAGTCTTTAGGAAATACCAATTGGGCTGAAACTTCAGCGTCAGGACAAGCTTTGATTGGTAACCCTGGCACCGGTAGTCTTGGTTTGATCCAATCAGGTGCGCTTGAAGATTCAAACGTGGATCTGACCGGTGAGTTAGTCAAGTTAATTGGTGCCCAGCGGAATTTCCAGGCCAATGCCCAGACTATACGAACTGCGGATGCGGTAACGCAAACAATTATTAATATCCGTTAAAAATAGGCTATGAATAATCGCTGTGAAAGATGAGCGCCAATAATAAGAAGAGGATCATAGAATATGGAACCCATCCTTTATAATGCCATGAACGGCTCACAAACCGATTTTAATCGTCAGGCAATTAGCGCAAACAATTTGGCTAATAGTGGTACAGTAGGATTTAAAAGTGAGTTATTTCAGGCACAGTCTATGTATCTTACTGGTTCAGTAACTACTGCTGAAGCATTGGTTGGCGAGCAAATACATGGTGTGGATTTTACCGATGGTCCTCTAATGACTACCGGACGAGATTTAGATCTTGCTGTCCAGGGAGATGGCTGGTTTGCGATACAGGATTCACAAGGCAAGGAAGCGTATACACGGGCAGGTGATTTTCATGTCGATGAAAATGGAATGCTAATGACAGCATCAAAGCATCCTGTTCTGGGTGATGGAGGACCAATTTCCATTCCTCCCGCGCAGCGAATTGAGATTGGAAGTGATGGTACGATATCAATAGTACCGCTAGGTGCAGAGCCCAATGAACTTGCAGTCTTGGATCGCCTTAAACTGGTTAAATTAGCAAACAAAGATCTCATTAAAAGTAATGAGGGTTTAATGAAACTAAAAGGGGGGGGCGTAGCTCTCGCAGATGCCTCGGTGGTCTTGGTGAAGGGGGCTTTGGAAGGTTCTAACGTGAATCCTGTTGCAAACATGGTTGAATTAATTAATACGGGAAAAGAATTTGAAGCGCAAATGAAAGTTATGCAGACCGTCGACGAAAATTCACAGAAATTGGCACAACTATTGCAAGTGTGAATTTTATAATAAAAATAATAATAAAAACAAGGAACGGCCATGGAACCAGCATTATGGGTTAGTAAAACCGGTCTTGATGCGCAAGATAAAAATATTGCAAATATTGCTAACAATTTGGCAAACGTCAACACAACAGGTTTTAAGAAGGGAAGAGCGGTATTCGAAGATTTGATTTATCAGAATTTGCGTCAGGCAGGCGCTCAATCCAGCCAAAGTACAGAAATACCGACTGGTATCAATATGGGTACTGGTGTGCACATGGTTGCCACGCAAAAAATATTTAATCAGGGAAGTATCCAGAATACCCAAAACCCTCTCGACATTGCCATTCAGGGAAGAGGATTTTTTAAGGTATTATTGCCTGATGGCACAGAAACCTATACTCGGGATGGGACCTTCCAGAGTGATTCTCAAGGTCAGCTTGTTACGGCGAATGGCTACGTGTTGCAACCCCCCATGGTTATCCCGCAGCAAACTTTAAGTATAACCATTGGTAATGATGGTACTGTAAGTGCGCTTGTTGCAGGAAATAACGTGCCAACTCAACTTGGTATTATTCAATTAACGGATTTTGTGAACCCAGCGGGTCTGCAACCACTAGGTCAGAATTTGTTTGTTGAGACTGTTGCCAGTGGGCCTGCACAAACTGATAACCCAGGCAACTCAGGCTTAGGTAGCCTTTTACAGGGTTCCCTGGAAGCATCTAATGTCAACGTGGTGGAAGAGCTAGTGAATATGATCCAGGCTCAACGTAGTTATGAGATTACTGCAAAAGGAATTCAGACTGTAGATAACATGTTGCAGTATTTAACCCAAACGTTGTAATTAGGTATTGGCGATGACTAATTTTCGGTATCTCTTAGGCGCAGGAATTATATACTTGCTCACAGGTTGTGAAGCATTAAATCCACCCTATCCAGGAACTGAACCCGAGTATTCGCCTACCTACCCAACAACGCCGGATCCTACCCAGAAGCGTTATGCAAATGGTGCTATTTACAATGCAGAAACGGTATTACCGCTTTTTGAAACGCCTCGTGCAAGGCATGCAGGTGATCTGGTTACGGTGATCCTGGTGGAAAAAACCGATGCTCAAAAGCGTGCTATTACCCGACAGCGAAAAAATGATAAAACACAAATTGTGAATGCAACGGTAATGGGGCGTCCGGTGAATTTGGGTGGTGGTTATAACTTTGATTTCGATTTAGATGCCAACCGTAAATTTGAAGGTGAGGGGCAATCTGTACAGAATAATAAATTGGCAGGCAGTATTTCAGTAACTGTGGCCAAGGTTCTGGCAAATGGAAATATGGTGGTGCAGGGTGAAAAGTGGATTCGTATTAACCAGGGTAGTGAGTTTGTGAGGTTGTCGGGAATTATCCGACCTCAGGATATTCGGCCAGATAATTCCATCACGTCAGATAGAATAGCCAATGCGAAAATAGCCTATGGTGGTGTGGGTCAAATCAATAATACGAATGCACAAGGTTGGTTTGCCCGATTTATTTGGGGGCCTCTCTTCCCGATATAAGTTGTCAATTTTTAAGGGACCAGCTAATGCGTAAAAGCTCTGTAATTTTTGTTTTTCTGCTTATCAGCACCTTCACTGGTTTGATTTTTGCTGAGCGCATCAAAGATCTGGCGACCTTAGCAGGCGTTCGTAATAACCAACTGATTGGTTACGGCTTGGTAGTAGGACTTGACGGCACCGGCGATCGCTCCGGCACCCGATTTACAGAGCAGAGTTTTGGTAATATGTTGATGCAGTTAGGGATCAATATTCCTCCGGGAGTCAAACTGAATTCTAAAAACATTGCTGCAGTCATGGTGACTTCCAACCTGAGTTCATTTATGAAAAGAGGGCAGACTATGGATGTGAATGTATCATCTATAGGGGATTCAAAAAGTCTTCGCGGTGGAACCCTATTGCTTACCCCCTTAAAAGGGGCTGATGGGCGTGTTTATGCTATGGCACAGGGCAACGTCACTGTTGTTGCTTTAGGAGTGCAGGGTGATGATGGCTCGAGCGTTACAGTGAATGTACCCAGCGGCGGACGTATTGCCAATGGAGCAACGGTGGAAGTTGATATTCCTAATCCTTTCTATTTTTCACGAAAACTGACTTACAATTTGCATAGTCCTGATTTTACTACCGCAAAACGGATGAGGGATGCCATTAATGAATTAATGGGACCAGGTACAGCAGAGGCAATAGATGCTGCGTCAGTAGAGGTGTCAGCACCCAAGCTGATGTCGCAACGAGTAGATTATGTTTCTGTATTGGAGAATATTGAATTTACGCCAGGAGAGGCCGAAGCTAAGATAATTATTAATCCGAGGACTGGAACAATTGTGATTGGGCAAAATGTTCACGTGAAGCCCTCTGCTGTCTCACATGGTAATTTAGTAGTGACGATTAGTGAGAATCCGCAGGTGAGTCAACCTAATCCTTTTGCCAACGGGCGAACAGTCGTTGTTCCTGATACCCAGATCAATGTTGAACAACGGGGTAACCGTACCTTTTTATTCGCACCAGGTACTTCTTTAAAAGATATTGTTAAAGCGATTAATGCAGTTGGAGCTACGCCAGCTGATTTAGTTGCTATTCTGGAAGCCTTAAAACAGGTTGGGGCATTAAATGCGACCATAATCATCATTTAACGGGTGAACTGAGATGACGATAGAAGGACTAGCGGTAACTGATTTTCAGGGTTTGCAAAATTTAAAGCTAGAGGCACAGAAGGATGCTAAACAGGCATTACCTGAAGTAGCTAAACAGTTCGAAGCAATTTTTCTGCAATCAATGCTAAAAGCGATGCGAATGGGCCAGCATTTTCTTGATGATGCAAGCCCATTTATGGGTAAAAATGAGCAAATATTTCAAGACATGCTTGACGGGCAATATGCTAATAATATTTCCAATGGACAAGGCCTTGGGTTGGCAAGCATGCTTGCCAAGCAATTGGGACAATCAGTCAATACGGCTGCTACTACTGTTAATCCCAAGACGACCAATGTAATAGAACAAAACATGTTAGCCTCTCGTGTCACTCCTTTAGCGGTTACTTCGACAAAAACAAATGCTGGCAGCGCAGATATTGATGATTTTGTAAAATCGATATGGCCTTATGCAAGACAGGCAGCTGGTTTACTAGGCCTTGATCCTAAAATCTTGGTAGCTCAAGCAGCCTTGGAAACAGGGTGGGGGCAATTCATCGCCAAAGGATCGGATGGCAGTAGTAGTAATAATCTATTTAATATTAAAGCGGCCTCAAATACAGAGGGTGAAACAGTAAAAATTAAAACTACCGAGTATATTGCCGATACACCTATTAAGATGAATGCTTCTTTTCGAAAGTATCCATCCGTTGAGCATAGTTTTAATGATTATGTCTCTCTGATTAAGGGAAATGAACGTTATGAAGCTGCTTTGGCAAATACTGCTAATCCTGAGCGTTATGTGGATGAGTTGCATCGTGCGGGGTATGCGACAGATCCGGGTTATGCCAGTAAAATATTAGCAATATACCATGGCGATGAGTTACAACAGGCTTTAGAAAGAAATGGTTTTTCAGGAATAGATTAATGTTACTTGGGGGCGTTCGTGATGTTTAAATTTTAGAATTGTAGGCTTTATAGGCTACAACATCGCCTCAATATTTAGGAGTAAGAAGCATGGCAGGAATTTTAGGTATTGCTTCATCAAGTCTCAATGCATTCCAACGCGCTCTTGAGGTGACAGGGAATAACATTGCAAACGCAAATAATAGCGGTTATTCCAGGCAAACTATTCATTTTACGCCAACACCTGCCCAACGCTATGCGGGTTCTTTTATTGGCACTGGAGTCGCTGTTTCCAATATTAAGCGTAATAATGATCAATTTGCTACTCAGCAGTTACGCGATACTCTGACGACCAAAACAGAATACGATACTTTTTATCAACAGGCATTACAGATTGACAAGCTTCTCTCTCAAGAAGGCACCAGTATTTCAGCGGCATTACAAAATTTCTTTAGCTCGCTCGGGCAATTAAATGATGCGCCAGATAGTTTGGCATCACGTGGTGTTGCATTGAAACAAAGTCAATTGTTAGTCGATCAGTTCAATACAATGCAACTCCGTTTAGATGAGTATCAACAAAATAATACGGCGCAAATTAGACAAGCTGTTGAGCAAATCAATCAAATTACTGCCAATATTGCTCAAGTAAATATGCAACTTAGTGCGATGCCAAATGCACCTGAATTAATGGATAAACGAGATGAATTACTACGTGAGTTATCACAGTATACCGATGTCACCGTGATTGAACAGGGCGATTCAAATATTAGTGTTGGAATTGGCAGTGGAGAAATGCTGGTTATTGGCTCCGAGCAACGTGAATTAAAGGTTGATCTCCGCAATAGCGATCAGTTTGGAACAAAAATTTTTATTAAGAATGGCTTAGGACAAACTGATATCAGCCGTAATTTACACTCTGGTATGTTGGGTGGTTTCCTTGATTTTGAACAGGGGATTCTTTCAAATACAAGTCAATTGCTGGGACAAATGGCTATTGGACTTGCAGCAACGTTTAATAATCAACACCGCTTAGGCCTTGATATGAATAGCCAAATTGGTAAAGATTTTTTTACTGATTTCAATCAAATGAGCTTGCAATTAGAGCGCTCAACTCCGCGAATAACCAATACTGGCACAGGTGTTTTATCAGTCGAAATTTCTGATATTAGCCAACTTGAGCTAAGTGACTATGAACTATTGGTTAGCGATACTTCTACCAATGAAATAAGAATCATACGTAAATCAGACGGACAATCGACAACCTTAAATTGGACTGATACACCTCCTACACCACCAGCTGCTCAAGTGGTGATCGATGGATTAACTATTACCGTTGATAATATAAATAATTTAGTTGATAACGATCACTATATGTTGACATCCACCCGTGGCGCTGCGCGTGATCTTAAATTAAATATTTCTGATGCGCGCGAGATCGCTTATGCCGCACCTGTCCGTACTCAGGCTTCTTTAGCCAATACTGGAACAGGACATATTGCTCTGGGGGAAATTTTTGATACGACTGTAGTGGATAAAGAATACCGTATTGAATTTATTTCTGATACACAATACAACCTGGTGAATGTCACAGATACGATAACAACTGGACCGTTCACTTTTACTCCTAATATTGATAATACGATAATGATTCCTGATACACTGACCCCGTCGTATTCAATTGTATTATCAGGTATCCCTAAGACTGGTGATACATTCACTGCTTCTTATAATAGCGGTGGTATAGGCGATAATTATAATGGTTTAAAGCTGGCCTCTCTGCAACAAGATAAGATCTTTGAAAACGGGACAGAAAGTTTATTTGACAGGTATTCTGATTTAATCGCTGAGGTTGGCGGAAGAACCTATCAAGCTAAACTTCGCAGTGATGCTGCCGATATATTACATCAGCAAGCTGTTGAGTTTCGCGAAAGTAAAAGTGGGGTTAATTTGGATGAGGAAGCTAGCAATTTACTCCGTTTTGAGCAAGCTTATCAAGCAGCAAGCAAAGTAATGGCTATTTCAGGCCAGATAATGGATATATTATTTGCTGCACTGAGGTGAATAATGCGCATTTCAACCAATCAAGTTTTTCTGCGTGGACTTAATGGGTTATTGACACAGCAAGCCCAGACTTTGAAATTACAACAGCAGTTGTCATCCCAGAAAAAAATAGAATCACCGTCTGATGATCCTATTTCTGCTTCAAAAATTGATTTGATGAGGCAACGGATTAATGCGGCTGAGCGGATGCAACAGAATCGGGAAGCAGCAGTTAGTGCCCTGACTTTTGAAGAAAGTGTGTTGGGTAATACAATTGGTGTTATTCAGCGTCTCCGGGAATTACAGGTTCAAGCAGGTAGTACTGCTCTGTCAGAAGCCGATCGTCATGCCCTTGGTGAGGAAGCAAAAAACCTTTTAGACCAGTTATTAGGTATGGGAAACACGCAGGATAGTAATGGCTATTATTTATTTAGTGGTAGTAAAACAGCGACTCAACCATTTACCAGAGATGTCAACGGAGCGTTTCTTTATAACGGTGACGAAACGCAACGTTTACAGACTATTAGTGGCGGTTTGAAAATTGCAACCAATGATAATGGCTCTGATTTATTCATGCGTATTCTCAATGGAAACACTTTTTTTACCGTTACACCTACTGCTACTCCAAATACCGGTACTGCTTCAGTGAGTTCTGGAACGGTTTATGATGCAGCTATTTTTGTTCCAGATGATTATACTTTGCAATTTGCATTAAACTCATCAAATCAGTTGGTGGTCATGGTAAGTGGGGTCAGTAGTGGCTCAGTCATTCCACCTACTGGTTTGGTTGATGATGCACCAGTGTATGAATCTGGATCAACGATTAGTTTCAATGGTATACAAATAACCGTTTCCGGTGAACCACAGGTCGGTGATAGTTTTGCTATCAATCCTGCGCGGAATGAATCTCTTTTTTCAACAGTGGCGCGTATGGTTGATAATCTTAATAGTCCCTTTGCCAGCCCTATTGATAAAGCAATTGTTCAAACTGAAAATAATCAATTGCTCGATCAGTTCGACACAGCACTTGACAATATCATTGCTTACCAAGCCCAGGTAGGAGCTCGTCTGAATCAATTGGATGTGGCTGATCAAGTCAATTCGGACTTAATTGAAACAAGCACAGAGACCCTCTCTTCACTGGAAGATGTGAATCTTCCTGAAGTCGCGGTCAAACTGGATTTGCAGCGCATTTATTTACAAGCAGCACAACAAAGTTTTGCCCGCATTCAAGGTTTAACCGTATTTAATTACATTTAATTTGAACCTGCTGTCTTCATTGATTTATGCGTTTGATACTTCAATCATGCCGTTGAAACCTACTGTCTATTCAAAGGAGAGTGCTAACATCAAAGGAATGTGGACCTTTGATGTTAGCATGGAGTAGGGCGTTATTGTTTCTTTTTATGATTAAAGACAGTACACAGATGAGCATTAATGGTTTCAATTGCATTCCGGCAAGCAGGGGTATCCGCGATATCATTTATCATCAGAAAATCGTGAATAGTTCCGTGATGGCGGATACCGGTAACAGAAACGCCAGCGGCATTCAGATTATGGGCATACGCTTCGCCTTCGTCACGGAGTACATCGCATTCACCATTAATGACTAATGCGGGTGGTAACCCTTTTAATTGATCTATAGAGGCTTTTAATGGGCAAGCGGTTATTTCTTTTCGTTTTTCTTTATTGGGTAAGTAATTATCCCAAAACCATTCCATCGCTTTTTTGGTTAGCCAGGGGCCCTCAGAAAATTCTTTATAAGAGCCATTTTCAAAATTAGCATCTGTCACTGGATAGATAAGCACTTGATAGTCGATTTTAGGTCCGCCGCGCTCTTTAGCAAGCAGGGTCATGACGATGGTCATATTACCACCTACGCTATCTCCTGCTACTACAAAGCGAGAGGTGTCGAGATTAAATTTTTTACCATTCTCGGCAACATATTTTGTTGCGGCATAGGCCTCTTCTATTTGAGTAGGATATTGTTCTTCAGGTGCTAAACTGTAATTGACAAATACAACGGCAGCATGCGACCCAACGGCGAGTTCGCGAACAAGGCGTCCATGAGTCTGATAATCGCCAAAAACCCATCCAGCACCATGATAATACATGAGTACAGGCAGTGTTTCTTTAGCTCCTTTAGGACGGATAATCCTGATGGAAACTTTTCCTTTGGGGCCAACGGGGAGAGTGTGATCTTCAATGTCGACATCAGGTTTTTCAGACTTCAATTCTTGCAATTTATCAAATATGGCTCTACCTTCAGATACGGGTAGATCATAAAGAGGTTTCCCCCCTGCTTTTTGTATTTTCTCTACAAATGCCCATGTTTTAGGCTCAATGCGTTTATTTAGGTCCATTACAATATCCTTATATAAAATAAAATATCACCTATAGGTATAAGACTGTTTATGCAGGAAAGCAAGTTATATATAGCTGGAGCCTAAAGTTAGAAAATATTTCTTTCTGGCCCTTCTATTATTGTGGGCCAGATTTATCAGGTGCTGTAGTCAAGGGCGCAAGCAAGGGGCTTTCCTTATCAGAGGCAGGCTTAAAAAGGCGAGCATAGGGTGCATTTGTATAAGCAAGGGTCTCTTGTTTTTTTGCCGAGGGGAGAATTAAACTTATCGCCGCATGGATCATATCATTAATGAATTGGATGAAAGTGCAAAAGCCTTCTATTAGCGTACGGGTTTCTTTATCGTTACTGGGAAAATCAACCAGCGATTTTTCCTGTGATGTTTGAAGTTCAACCCCTGCAAGATTACATAGAAGCTGTACACTACGTTTGTTACCAGATTTTTCCGCGGCCCCGATAGCATTGCTGGATTTTATCAAAGCAGGGATGTCAATATCTGCAATGTTTTTTTGATAACATTCAACCAGCTTTTCAATACACTGCGGACTTCCTGAGGTTGCTACTAACTGTAAGAAATCTGCTCGTTTTTTAGCGTCCCTTATAGAGCTACAAAAAGCTGTGTTAATAGCCTCATCTTTGAGTAATCGCTCGAAGGCTTCATATCGCCCTGTTTCGAGCGCAAGCCTGCAACTTTCTACATAGACTTTATCAGGGTTCTTGATTAGTTTTCGATGTTCATCTTTCAATAAGACGTCAATCGCATCAAGGCGGTTATCTCTTGCTGCCAGTTGCAAGGCAACTTCCGGATTACTTGCTCCTTTCTCAAAGCATAGACGGATTTGCTCAACATCGTTTTGCAGCACAGCCATCGCTAGTGAATCGAATTTATGTCCATTGATTTCCATAAATTGATTGATCTTGTCCGGCTCTTTTTTTAATAAATTTTTAAATATCCATTCTTTGGTTGGGTATTGATGATTACTGGGTTTATCAGGATGACTACATATATTGATAGTTAACGGCAACAACGCCGCTGCCTTATCATTGTCTGGGAAAACGGTAGTTAACAATTTGGCAAGTTCCTTACCATCTTTGCAAATATCAATTAGGGTATGGTTTGGATCATAGACGCGAAATTCGCCATTTTTCACAAAAACGGAGATTGCATGAGTAGGTGTACCAACAGTCCAGGCAGTACCTTCCACTTTTAATTTATTAAATATCTGGCTCCAATCCTTTACATCCGCGACTAGAGCAAGATTATATTCTTTAACGATGGGTTTTTGGGTTACTCCATCCTTATCAAGAAATTTTAAGAGTTGAATTGAATCATCTTGATTAAGCGTTTTGTTAAATTCTTTAGGTAAATAGGCAAATAGAACTTCACCAATAAATTTATTCGCTTTACTGTCATCCAGATTGGAAAATTTATCATTAGTGCTTGGAGGGGGCGCGACACCATGCTCTTGAGCATATAAAATTTCTTTACCTTTATGCTCAATATATTGCAGCATGATAAGAAATTCTTCTTCTTTATCCTCTAAAGCATATTTACAATAGACGGCTGCCAAGCCATTACAGATCCCAGTCTTATTTGCTTTAAGATCTATCTTATTGGCTTGTAGATACAGATTAAGCATAGGGACTAAAGTCAATTGAGATGTAACTTCGGGTGATGGTTTTGGCATTTTATTTAAAATTAAAACATGGTGATAAATATTATAGCATCGCGAGGTGGTTAAGTCACCAAAAGTATGGGCTGATTTACCGAGGTAAATGATGTTTTCGAACTTACAATATTTGCAACATAAGCGCTTCATCCCTTTATGGAGAGTAGCTATCTTTTCGTTTTTAGGCGCGTTTTTCATGGCGCTTATGGCACAAAAAAAATTACCAATACCAGGGACTGCTTTACAACTTTCTTTACAGAGTTTGAGTGTTTCCCTTTTAGTAATTATTTTTCAACGTAAAGCGTTGTGGGCAGTTGTATTCTATTTGGTACTTGCCACCCTTGGATTTGCTGTTCTTGCTGATGGCTCCTCAGACCCTAATTGGTTTGGCTCAATTAAAGCTGGTTATTATTGGGGATTTCTTCTGGCTTCCTGGGTAGTCGGCAGTGTTTTAGCAACGGTGCGACCGCACCGTTTTGTTAAAATCTGGTTTTGCCTCTCCTTGAATGAGACGTTGATTTTATTCTGTGGTTTTTTGCTGTTAAGCTATCATTTCGGTTTTAAACAGGCATGGTGGATAGGGGTTTGGCCTTATATTTTAGGTGCCCTTGGAAAAATAACATTTGCTGCACTTGTTTATAAATTTATTTCATTAAAAAGAAAAAGAAGACAAATCGCAGCAGCCTCATTGAATGGTATAAACTTAAATAAGATTCAATGAACCATAGAATGGGAATCAAGTATGTTAGATAAAATAAACCAATTTTTTACCTCCAGTGCATACGCTGTCATTGGCGCCTCAAATAATCGACAAAAATTTGGTAACAAAGTCCTGCGTTGCTATTTGCAAAATAATAAAACGGTTTATCCAGTGAACCCTGGGGAAAAAATTGTTGAAGGATTGCCTTGTATCGCGGAAATTGCCGATTTACCCCCATCTGTAAATAGCATTTCCATTATTACTCCCCCTCAGATTACAGAAAAAATTGTGGCACAAGCTATAAAAAAGGGAATTCAAAATATTTGGATGCAGCCGGGAGCGGAAAGCGATACCGCGATTAATAATTGCCTGGAAAATAAAATGAATGTTATTGCCCATGGCCCCTGCATTTTGGTTGAGTTGGGTTTTACCGATCATTAGGTGTTGATTTTGGGATGCTGCGAACAAGCCGCAGCATAGAGATGAATAAACTTGAATTAAAGCAAGTGGATTTCTATCCGCTCAATCGATTTTCCAGGATGGGAACGTTTTAAGGAAACATAGCCTACTTCAGCTGTCGATTTAACATGTGTCCCGCCACAAGGAACTTCAGCGAAGCCATCAATTTTCCAAAAACGACGTTGTGCGGAAATATCTGAATAGCCCGTTTGAATGAGCTTGTCAGCTTCAATAATAGTATTGTATTCGCCTAATATTTCCCCAAAAATTGCAGAAATATTTCTGTCATGAATAAAATCGATTCTAGCTTTATGCTCAGCAATGTGGGCACCAACTTTCTTAAAATGGTATTTTCGTGTGACGAGTTCCAAAACTAATTCCGCAGCAAAATGCAAACGCATAAGCTTGTAGCGACGGGGCCAATCGATAGTCATAACTACTTCATCATTAATCTTAAGATTGTTATTGGCAAGCGTATAATAAATAAGGGAGCCGTCCATTCTGGAATCAATAATCGCAAGATCATTAATATAAGCTTTATCACTTTCCTGGCCGCCAGAAAATGAATAGGCAATCGTTTTTTCTAGCAAAATATCATTATCGACGATGGAAATAATTTTGGTGTTGAGTGTACATCGATAGGGATCCTGCCAAAATAATTTTTCCATGGTTTTCCCTCCGGCTATGATGTATAGAGTGCAGATCCAGATAGTTCTTGCTGTCTGCTGGATTTCAAACCCAGCAAACAAACAATCAAAGCGCCTAAAATGGCACAGATTGGTATTAACATTAATGCACGTTGATAGGCCAATAGACTATACAGTTTAATATGTTCGCTGCTTAATAAACCACTCCAGGAGAGATCCATGACCTTACCTATGACAGTATGGAAAAAAGAGCCGCCAAGCATATTGATGCAATTGAGAAAAGCAATAGTAATACCCAATTGTTCTGTCTTGACTAAAGCGGAACCTGCTGCAAAGACAAGTACTTGATAACAACATAGTAAGCCAAGAGAAAAAAATAAACTGGCAAGAAACCACCAATGGTAATTTTCCTGCATTAATAAGGCAGCAAATAGGCCAGCCATACCAAAGCCACAGAGGGCAACGAGAGTGTAGTGACTTAATTGTTTACTACAAAATGCTAAGACAGGTCCTCCAAAGAGCATACCAAAAAATACGAATGAAATAAGTTGAGCGGCATCATTTTTACTAATGGAGTAGGCAGTCATTAAATAAGGTACTCCCCATACATCACTGAAGCCTTCCAGAGAGCCGACCATTAGCAAATTAGCAAGTGCTAATAACCAGATAACAGGCGAGGACAGGAGTGTTTTAAAACTGGATAATTTAAATGACTCCGGAGCCATTTTTTCTTTTTTATGCGTAGGGCTACGTAAAACAAAATAAGTGCTGCAACCCACCCCAATAGAAACCAGGGCTAGAGCCAGGGCAACTTTTTGCCAATGATACATCTCAATAAGAAGACTGAGAGGTTTACCCCCATAGATAGCACCCATGAGACCTATAGTAAAAGAGAAACCAATCATCCTGGTGTATTGATTTTTGGGAAACCATTCGGAGACTACCTTCGATACACCTAAAAAACCTGCCGCAGACCCAACTCCCACCAGGAATCGACTTAAACAAGCTAAATACCAATTATTGGTATAAGTAAATAACAGCGTCGCTGCACCACAAACAATGGCAAAAAATCCCACTATGTATCGAGCTCCAAAGCGATCCAATAGAAGAGCAGCAGGAATTTGCATGCTTGAATATCCATAATAATAAAAAGCTGCAATCAAACCGAAATGACTGGCATCAATAGAAAATTGGGTCATCATTTGCGGCATCATCAAACCAGGCCAAAGGCGTAAGATGAATTGATAAGCAAAAAACACTAAAGGGAAAAACCACATTACAAAGGGTAAGTATTTATATTTTTGTGTAAACATGCGCAGCCTCACCAGGTTAAGGTTTATAAAGTTGTAACAGGAGAATATGGGCGTGGCAGTTCGTATCGGCTTTCAGCCGATAATAATGAAGGGAATAAAAGTAATCAGATTAAAGCTTATAGAAAGCATTGTTTGTAGTACATTGGTTAAGTTTGACAAAAAACAGTATACATAATGTGTTTTTTTATAGCAATGGCTTGGGCATGCTTGGCGTGTTGCGGGAAAGTGGTGGGCCGTATAGGGTTCGAACCTATGACACAGAGGTTAAGAGCCTCCTGCTCTACCAGCTGAGCTAACGGCCCCGCGAAAACCTACAGCATAACGAGTTAAAGCAAAAATACAAGTATCTTCCTGATTTTATCGGTTGCCTTTACTAAAAAATTATTGTTGCGCTGTGATACACAGAAATTAGTGCATAAACAAGCAGTGGCATCACTTTTATTAACATGGAGTTAATTTTCATTTTTATACTCCGTTGTAGAATGAATAGTGCTGAATCATTCAAGAAGTGTGCCTTCTCTGAGCAGTTTTATTTTAAAATGCGGTTTTGGTTTTTAAGATCCTATTAATTTACGCTAGAATATTGTTTCTACTGCAGTTTCGAAACGGTACTTGTAGTCCTTTAACTGGTTTTTTTCTACCCTCAGTTAGTTGGTTTTCTTATCTAATCAGGGTTTGCCGGCAATAATTGTAGTGAAATTGTTTATATTTGGTTGATAAATGCTCACAATATACCGATAATATCCAGCCAGATTTTGTTTGAATATAAAATTTTATTAGGCAAATATCGTAACTTTTTAATTTTTAATGAGAATTACCTTGGTTAGAAAATTTTTTATCATAGCTTTGCTTTTTTTTACTGTATTGGCGGACAGCAGTTTTGCCCAAAAAAGACTGATTGCCATTACTATTGATGATTTGCCTTTTGTAGGGGAAGCCAAAAATTTTCATTTAGATATGATAATTAATGCCATTAAGTCGCATGAAATTCCAGCAACAGGGTTTATTATCGCTGGCGAGGTTAATCCTGATAACTGGAAAATGTTGCATAAATTTCGCGATGCTGGTCTGGGATTAGGTAATCATACTTTTTCGCATTTAAATTTAAATAAAGTAGATACGGAGGCTTATATTGAAGAGATCGATGCAGCTGACAAAATGTTAATGCCGGTGCTTACTGAACCAAAATTTTTCCGTTATCCCTATTTAGCAATGAGTGGCGGTAATAAAAAAGAAAAAGTATTACATTACCTTTCAAAAAAGAATTATCATGTCGCGCCAATTACAATTGATAGCAAAGATTTTATCTTTAATCAGCTTTTATTGGATGTACCGCAAAATCAACGGCGTAGTTTTCTGGAGGCATTAAAAGTAGCTTATATCGATTTTATCTGGCAGCAGACTTTAAAGGCAGAAGAGCATGATCGTTATAATCACAAACCCGATCAAGCCCAAATTCTATTAATCCATGCTAACTTGCTGAATGCCTATGTATTACCTGACATTATTAACCTGTATAAGCAAAATGGCTTTACCTTTGTTAGTTTGGAGGAGGCTTTAAACGCCCCTGAATCTCCCAAAATGCTTGCCAAGAAGGAAAAATCTCAAAGTGATGCCAAGATAGAAGAATATCTGGATTGGGATTAACAAACCAAACGCAAGTAACCCACTTTTATAACCAGGATAATTAGAATGCCAAAATGGTGCTTGTGTGAAGGTCACTTTTGGTATTGTCCTCGCCAACACTGGAATCAAGGCTCTCAACATCAGCAGTCATTGAACCCTTGTCATCATGCTCCAGCGATTCCTCACCTTCTTCCTTCTCAACGGCTTTTATTACTCTATATTCAAGGCTATTTTGGACCGCTTGCCGGGCTTGTGCAGTATACTCTTGAACAGCATTAACTGGCGGTAACATTTGTAAGATCCACAATGCACTGCCAAAGAAGCCTCCAACCCCGGTACCCGCCAGGACAGCCATATTTCCGCCTTTAAAGGCTCCCCAGACAGCTCCGACAAGAGACCCACCTGGTCCGGCAGCTGAACCCAGTGCACCGCCGATAGCTGCTCCAACGAGAGTGCCTAGGACGGTAGATAAACTGGCCAAGAGAAAACCTTTAATAAATCGGCCGAAGATTTCCCATCCGGTAGGATTAGACTTTGCCTGCTCCTCATAGGTTTTAAGGAAGTCAATTTTCGCTGCTTGATCATGGCTATCATCAGTAATGAACTCAACGGCTCTCTTACATTCTATAAGTTGCTGATAAGCATAATTTTTTTCAAAGTCAATGGGTTTTCTTTCTTGTATTTGGTCTAAGAGCTCTGCTAAAAGTTTTTCTTTTAAGGTCGCCGTAGCAATTGCCAGACTTGTTTTTAATCTTTTTTCGTGGATTTTATCTTTATCTACTGTTATAGAGGCTGCTAAGGGTTTAGCGAGGTATGCCCTTAATAAACCGTCTATTTCATCACTCCGTGCAAGAATAGCCTTAATGGTTTCATCACCAGGGTTATCGACAAGAAGGATTTGCAAATCTTTTTTAGCAGGAATCTGGCTTACCCAGTGGGAGTTGCGCCAGTTATCAAGAATCATATCTGGGTTTTCGTCGGCAGTGTATAGGACTGCGGGGCTGCCATTTTTAAAATTTTTAAAATTAATTGGTCGTTCAGTGTGTTCTTCCCAATGTCCTTGACTTTGGCGAAGCTCATTACCGGTGATGACTCCGTGTAACGCATTAAGCGCTTCTGCAGTACCCCAGGAGCGAGAGTCTTGTAATCTTGCTGAATAGGCATTCAGCTGTTGGCCTTCATTGGCTTGAAAGAAGGCAACTATTTTCGTTTGAAAAAAAGCATCAATAGCTTGCAAGAGTTCAGCTTCAGCTTGATTTATCACCTTATCATCTGGATCAGCTCCGTTAAAACCTGTTACCACGTCCTTAAGACGCGTTACTTTGTCGGCTACTTCTGGATCTCTGATTATCTCTTCTGCTAATTGTGTTGTGTAGTTGCTAATTGCGGCATATATATTGGGAACCCGGTAAATCTCTGCTTCGTTAAATTCTCGCTTGGATCGATCATCCTCTGGAACCTGGATTTGCGTAATGATTTCTTGGTGTTCCCTGGAGAGTTTGGCTTTAACGAGTTCTTTAAATTTAAAAGCCACAGCACTAAATAAAGAGGAGTTAAGAGGGTCTTTAATAAAATCGCTGATTATTTTTTCAGCAGCAATTTTTCTTAGTTTAGGTTCGAGTATCAATTCAATTATTCGAATATCTGCTGGGGAGACGAAACCTGGTTTTTCTAAAATATTGTTTAAGAGTTCTTCTTCTGCCGTATTTAACGCTAATAACGCAAAGATCTGTGCTTTATGCTCATGCTGCGAGCCAAGCGATTTAAGGTGATACATTAAAGAAATAGCATAGGCATAATACATGCAACTTCCCTTGCCGCTGTTATCTATTACTCTCATGTTAATTGAGCCCCAAATCATCTCTTAAAAGAGCTATTGTAAATTAAATAGCTTAAGGGGAGATTAAATTTCTCTAGAAATCGCTAAAAATTGTTAATAACTGCATGATTTTTTTCCAATACAAGTAAAAAACATCAATTTGAATGGTTTTTTATTTATTTATTAGTTCTCGAACATCGCATCAAGTTGACCAATCACTCAATTAAATTTAAATTTAATCTGTCTGACCAAAAAAAGAAGAAAATGTAAGACAAAAAACAGGAAGAAAATCACTTAAGGAGAGTCACGATGCTTGCAAAAGAAGATATCTTAAAAATAATTAACGAGTGTCGTAAAATTGGGGAACAAGGACTTAATGAAGTAATAGCATCTGTTCCAACGTTAAGTGTTGATTTTTTATTACCACCAAAAGATTTTTTAGGGACAAGTAATAATCCGGCAATCTTTGTAAACCATGATACTTATCGACTCTTGGGCAAACATCATCATGTCTGGAGGAAAAATAAAACAATAGCAGTAAAAGAAGATTTCCTAGAGAAAGAGCCAATGATGATCATTGGTATTATTGTTATGAAGTAGGGCATGCTTTTAATGTGGCAGCAGGAATAACAAACTCTGAGTCAAATGCTTATCTTTTTGAAATTGAAGTCTTGTCGCTTTGGGTGAAAACAGGAAATTCCATGTTGTTTAACTGTAGTGCGAGTGATGTTCAGGCATTTTTTGAGTCACGCCTTTCCATGTATCGTATGGAAATAAGGGGAAACGAGCATTTAGCCAGACTTGTTGAAGCAATTGAAAAAAAAGAAATCTTTTCCTTGCCCCAGAACACTTCAGCAGAGTCAAGTGAGCTATTGCCAATGTTAAGTAGTTAATTGTTTTCACCAAGGGGGTATTTTGATGGGCGCCTCCAAAGGGGGGGGAGGTGCCTTTTGACTTCTAAAAGCAAAAGGCTAAATCGATATCACAACACATCATGCTTGTACTTCAAAAGGCTTAGAAATAATACTTGTACTCGTTAAAGGCTTAGATTGAGTACTATATTGTGACAAAGTATTCTTAGTCTGCATAAACGCTACTAAGAAAAAGCAACCAAATACGACTCTAAAGGCGATTTTAAAAAGGCTAATTCTTTCCATGAACTTTATCCTCCTTGTACAACAGATACTCATTATCTGTATTTTCGCTCCAGTATTAGGCTGGATTTTAAGCATAGACAATGAAATTACGTTCTGCAAATAAGTTTTATAAAGTTTTTAAAAAAAATTACCAAATGTTACATTTTTGTAAACGACATTTTACTGGGTTGGAAGAGATTGTGCAGCTGGATTTATTGCAGTCTTTTTGACCTGAATAGGAAGTATCGGAAATTCGATACTCCCTATTCTAATTCTTTAGAATACTCGATTGCAAGAGTTATTTAGATTGCTCTTTCCATTCTGGTGTATCCCTTTGATACCATGCAGCGGGCTTCAAAATTGCTGCGTGCATAGGAGCCTTCTGTATTTTCATCAAAATAACTTTGACGCATATCCCGTTCACATTCATAGCTATCTCTTGCGTATTCTTGCGGTGAAACACCGGGTTTATCCCAATAGGTTTGAGTACAGGCGCCAAGGGTAAACGATAATATTACCAACAAGCATTTTTTCATTTTTTCTCTCTAAATAGCTGTAAGGAAAATAGTTTTGCAACATTATAGTATAGATTTTGAGTCAAGTAATCATTATAGGGCTTTATGTTCAAATTGTAGGCATTTTGAAAATGTAATCTATTGATAAAAGATAATTTTTATTCAGGTAGTATCGTGAAAATTGATTAACTAAGACGAGGCTAATTTTCCGATTGAAACATAGCGGCAAGTAAATGCAAATGATTTTGTTTGTGGGGCTTTTGTCAAATGCAGATAATGATTCTTACTCGCCAATAATGCATTTAGTTCGAGAGCAGCCTCTATTTGATGTAAATGATCGCGATGAGGTGATTCCCATTCACTAATTTGTTGGACAGCCTTTTGTTTTGCTTGTTGTTCATCAGTAGCCACAACAAAAATATTTTTATGCAATTCTGTAAATTGTTGGGGATCGTAACCACCCAGGTTCACAAAATAGAGTTTATTTGCGTTATCTTTTGGCGGTTCGGTTGAAATATGGATATTATAACCATCGGCATAATCGAGAATTCCCCAGGCATCCAGATGCAAACTTGCCGGAGTACCCCACCAGCTTTGGCGTAAGCTAGGATAAGTTTCTTCAATACTACTGGCCACGACAAAACGCATATCATGCAATTCAATTAACGATTGTTTATGTGTACCACCGATATAAATAACAAATAAATACATATAGGCACCCTGAGTGACGTCACTGCCATAAGAAGCGGGTTTAAATTATCAGGAAGATAATGACCCGTAAAGAGCGCGAGTGTTTTCAATAGATATCGATAACCTGTCGCGTCGGTACAGACCCTGTGAAACTGCGTCCCGGAGAGGATTCGAACTCCTTAGGAGAGGGGATTTAAGAAGCAGCTCAACATATTTCTATGTATCTCCATGCAAATGATGCTCCTATAAATAAAGGACTTTTCTGGTTTTTCATTGCATGGACATACATTATTGCTGCAAAGTCACAAATAACTTACAGATAAGAAACAGATAAAAGAGGCTAAAGTGTAGAAATAGAAAGTAGAAATTTCTGTAGTGCCCTGCAATTAAAATTCAATTGCAAGACACTCAAGAATCAAATAGTATAAATCTGCGTTTGACGTAT
>NZ_JBLZIO010000014.1:0-98066 GCF_048553315.1 Legionella sp. ST3F1
TTGTTGAATTACCGGGCGGCGGGATGAAAGGTACTCGAGTCATCATTGATTCGGTCGATGATTAGGGTCTGTTGATATTTCGCCAGGGTAAATAAACAGCAATGCATAGGAAATCAAAACTTTTCGGGCAAGATAATCGGCCTATCAACAGACCCTAAATTCAAATGACTTTTTGCCCTTTTATTGTAATAAGGCAAAAGAACCATGCACACCATTAGCAGCGAGCTTATTTTTTAAATTCGATGTCATCTGTTTATCAGCAAAAGGGCCTACTTTAACAACAAAGCGATTTTCATATTTCTCAACAATAACAGGCGATGGTGTTAATTTTGCCAATTTATTTTGCAGGACATTCGCTAATTTTTCTGAGTTGAAGGCACCAGCCTGCACATAATAATGAGCAACGCGTTTACCAGTACTCAACGCCTCGATTTCAACTGGTGCGGTACCTTTAGGTAATAAACCCAGTTTTATAGCAGCAGCATAGGAGAGGTCAATAACCCGATCACTGTGGAATGGACCTCGATCATTAACTTTGACAATAGCCACCCGCCCATTACTCAAATTTTTTACTCTGACATAGGTTGGTAATGGCAAGGTTTTGTGCGCAGCTGTCATAGCATACATATCATAATCATCACCACTGGAAGTTCGTTGACTATGAAATTTAGTCCCATACCAAGACGCTATACCTCGCGTTTTATAACCACCTGAACTTTTCATTACTTCATAAGTATGACCATCTACAGCATAAGATTCCGGATTACCATAGCGGCTGAATGGTTCATTTTTAGGTTTCACCTCTTTGAAAGATACTGGCATGGGGCCTACTGGCGCCCCGTCTTTCTCTTGGCTATATCTCTTAGAGGATTTAGCAGGGGAAACGGTTAAATCCTGGTTGGTACCGCAACTCGCTAACAAACACATGGCCAAAAAACAAACAAATCGCATTCTTTAACTCGAACAAATAATGTTTGCCTAATATATACAAAGCGAAATCGTATTAAAATACCTTAATGCCATTTGGTTGCATGATTGAGGCTGTGGTAAGATGGCGGCGTTTTGTAATAATGAGTATAGAAACCATGAAGTTACCATTTCCTTTCATTCGCATATTAATAGCAACTACGCTACTTGCAACATCTAATAGTTTTTATGCTGCAGTTGATGTTTTACCTAAATCCGGCTTGTCTGGAGCGGTACCGACTTCATCGCCCGTTGCCAACAAGCCACTGATTACCCCTTCAGCACCCACACTGAATGCCAAGGCTTACATTCTTATTGATGTAAACAGCGGTAAAATTATCGCTGAAAAAAATAGCGAGGAAAAATTACCTCCAGCCAGCTTAACCAAAATGATGACACTTTATGTCATCTCCCATGCATTACATAATCAGCAGATTCATTTAAATGATAACGTTCATATCAGTCGTGATGCTTGGAAAACCGGTGGTTCACGCATGTTTGTCAAAGAAGGACAAGATGTGGTTATTGAGGACCTGCTAAAAGGTATTATTGTAGACTCAGGTAACGACGCCTGCGTTGCAATGGCTGAACATTTAGGTGGTAGCGAGCCGGGCTTTGCTGAAATTATGAATCAACAAGCACAAAATCTGGGTATGAAGGATAGCCATTTCACCGACAGTACTGGTTTACCGGATCCCAATCTATATACTACCGCTAAAGATTTGGCTATCCTGGGTCGTGCCTTAATTAATGACTTCCCCCAATATTACCATTGGTACAAACAAAAATGGTTTACTTATAATGGAATACGTCAGCCTAACCGCAATCGTCTGTTATGGAGAGATAATCAAGTCGATGGAGTAAAAACAGGACATACCAACGAGGCTGGTTTTTGCCTGGTATCATCCGCTAAACGAGAAAATATGCGTTTATTAGCTGTTGTTATGGGCTCTCCTAGCGAATCAGCACGTGCTGACGACAGCGAACGGTTACTTAACTATGGCTTTCGCTTTTTTGAAACCCATGCACTTTATAAAGCCGGTCAAACCATTACTGAAACCCCTATTTATAAAGGTTCAACAAATAAATTAACCATTGGGCTACGTGAAGATCAATTTGTCACTATTCCTAACGGTCAATATCAACGATTAAGCATTAATACAAAAGTCCCTCAAAATCTTCAGGCACCTATTGCTAAAGGGGATGCTGTTGGCGAACTGGTTATTCAATTTGACAACAATATAATATCAACCCAACCCCTTTATGCACTGGAAGACGTTGAAAAAGGAGGTATTTTTACTCGAATGAAGGACTCTGTCCGATTAACATTCAAGCGTTGGTTCGGTTAGTAAAGGCAAGGCATAGTTATGACAGGCATTGTGTATCTTAACGGTGATTACTGTAAAACAGAGGACGCGAAAATATCGGTATTTGACCGTGGCTTTTTATTCGGCGACGCTGTTTATGAGGTAATTCCGGTATACAATGGACGTACTTTCTTTGTGAATAGTCATTTACAACGATTGGAATCCAGCCTCACTCAGGCAAGAATTAAGATGCCTGACATTAATTGGCGTTCGATTTTTCATGAACTTATTAAGCAAAATGGGAGTGGTGATTTGCAGATTTACTTACAAGTCACCCGTGGTAATCAGGGATTACGCAAACACGACATCCCGGAGGGATTAAATCCCACGATTATTGCATTTACCCTGCATACCCCCTACCCCAGTTTTGAAGCTAAAAAACGCGGTTTGCATGCGATGCTGGTGGAAGATATTCGCTGGTCGCGTTGTAATATTAAAACCACGTCTTTATTAGCAAATATCCTCACTAATGACGATGCTGTATCCGTAGGAGCAAATACCGCGATTTTATCCCGTGAAGGTTTTTTAACTGAAGGAAGTGCGAGCAATGTTTTTTTAGTAGATGCACAGGGGACTATTCGTACTCCTGTCCTGGATAATCTTTGTCTACCAGGCATTACACGCCACATTACGATTGATCTCATAAAATCGCTTTCTTTACCCCTGCGGGAAGAAAAAATCCCAATTGAATCTATTTTTAATGCGCAGGAAGTTTGGATAACGAGTACAACTAAAGAAATTTATCCCGTAACACGTATTAATGATTGCATCATAGGCAAAGGCTGTGGTGGTATGTATTGGCAACAACTCAATGAACACTATCAACAATTGATAAAAAACACTCATGAATGATAAAAAATCTATGATCGAATTTCCTTGTGATTTTCCTCTGAAAATAGTTGGGAAAAAAACCGCTAACTTCGCCACGGATATTATAGAGATTATTCACAAACATTTTCCAGAAACACCGGATAAAGCAATCAGGCATCAAGAAAGCCAGCACGGGAATTATTTAGCTGTTACTGCGGTGGTACATGCCCAAGATCAAGTGACGCTTGATGCACTATACCGCGACTTAACCAAACATCCTGACATCAAAATGGTGTTATGATGATTAATATCCGTAATCTAGGCCTACAACCCTATTTAACAGTTTGGGATAAAATGAAATCATTCACCTCTGTGCGGAATGAAAGTACAATTGATGAATTATGGCTATTAGAACATTGGCCAGTGTATACTCAGGGACAAGCTGGTAAGGCGGAGCATATTTTAAACCCTAATGATATCCCAATCGTCCAGAGTGATCGCGGTGGACAAGTTACCTATCATGGCCCAGGCCAATTGGTTGCGTATGTATTAATGGATATCCGAAGACGCCATCTTGGTATTAGAAATTTGGTAAGCCAACTAGAGCAAATTTTGATAAATCTTCTGGCAAATTTCCAGATCCCTGGCTCGATACGGTGTGGTGCACCTGGTGTTTATGTTGAAGATAAAAAAATAGCCTCTATTGGCTTACGCGTGAAAAATGGTTGCACTTATCATGGAGTTTCGCTTAATGTTGCTATGGATCTCGCACCTTTTCAAAGTATAAACCCTTGTGGTTTTGCTAAACTGAAAATGGCTCAAATAAGTGATTATGTACCTGACGTAAGTGTTGCTGGCGCCAGTAAACTGTTTACTGAAGCATTTTTAACTCAATTTGAACACTGATAGATAATCTATGCATTTATTCACTGATTACATTGAACCATTAACTGCTTGGCTTTATACCCACCCTCATTGGGCCTTAATTATAACGTTCCTCATTGCGCTTACTGAATCACTAGCAATTATCGGCTCGATTATCCCTGGCTCAGTCACCATGACTGCTATTGGTATTCTTGCCGGATCAGGCGTTATGCGTATTGATTTAACACTTCTTGCTGCAACTTTGGGAGCAATTGCAGGAGATAGCAGCAGTTATTTGCTAGGCTACGCCTTTAGCGAGCGACTTGTTAGCATCTGGCCTTTTAGCCGCTACCCCAATTGGTTATTTTATGGCAAAGATTACTTTGCCCGACACGGCGGTAAAAGCGTGTTGGTAGGGCGATTTATAGGCCCTTTACGCTCGATTATTCCGGTAATTGCGGGAATGATGCACATGAGTCACTGGCGCTTTTTTATTGCCAATGCCCTTTCTGCCATTGCCTGGGCAATTATTTATGTTACCCCTGGTGTATTAATTGGTGCAGCCAGTAGTGAACTCTCCCCTGAAAGTGCTACCCGTCTCTTCGTTCTTATTTTAGTTTTACTGGCAAGTATTTGGTTATTGAGTGTGGGGCTTAAGTGGCTTTTTATCCGTATTAATCGCTTACTAAGATCGAGTTTACATGATTTTTGGTCCTGGTCTTCAACTCATCCTCACTGGGCTAAATTTTTCAAACTGGTTACTCCCGCCTACGAAACCAATTATTATCCAACTGCCGCCCTAGTTGCGTTGCTTGGGATAAGTACTCTTTTATTTCTTATTCTTGCTGCCCTTGTGATGCATGGTGACTGGATTAGCGTCCTTAATAGTCCCACACATCTTTTTATGCAAAGCCTGCGTACGCATGCCTTCGATGTTTTTTTCATTGTGGTTAGTCAAATAGTAAGTCCTTTAACATTAATTACTTTGATATTAACTATTATCGCCTTAACAATTTATGCTCAAGACTGGCGCTCATTAACTTATTGGCTAAGCCTCAATTTGTTTTGTACCCTTATACTTCTCACTGTGCACTTGCTTATCAACAGTCCTCGGCCGCAAGATCTTCTGGAAATTCAAGCTGGAAACTCCTTTCCCACTATTGAGCTTACCTATGCTACGGCCTTGTTTTCATCCCTCATCTTTTATATAAAAACCTATTATCCAGGACGACTAAATGGCCTTTTCAAAATAATCCTATCCTTAAGCTTATTGCTTGCAGGATTAGCATCGATTTATTTGGGGGATAACTGGTTCACTGATAACCTGGGTGCCTATCTCTGTGGTTTTAGCCTCAGTCTTAGCCATTGGTTATTTTATAGGCGTCAGACTCAGCAGGCTGTTCGTTCATTCCTAGTACCTACCATTATTTTGGTTTCATTATTTTTAGCGAGCATGGCCTCTTGTTTGTTAACCTATAATAAATCGATAAGAAGGCATCAGCCCTATTTCGCCCAATATGTATTTACTGATGAATTGTGGTGGAATCAAAGGAAGCCTCTTTTACCAATGTATCGTACCAATCGTATTGGCCAACGTATCAGTTTATTCAATATTCAGTATGCTGGTTCGTTAATTCATTTTACTAATGCCCTCACAGCTTTTGGTTGGAAAAAGCAGCATGACTCTCTTTTTAATTCAATCTTAACTCGAGTTAGCGGGCAAGGGGCTTCTGCGCAACTTCCTCTAATGGCGCAACTATACTTAAATCGTAAACCAGTTCTCGTGATGACCTATCAGCCTAATGATGGGAACCCCATGCAAATTTTGAGAATTTGGCGCTCTAACTATCATTTACATCATTTTCATCAACCGCTCTGGCTGGGAAGCGTTCATCCTCGCACTCCTTTAAAACCCCATGAATTAAAGCACATGAATTTAAGTAATAAAAATAAGCCAAATTCACTTATCTATGTCAGTAATGCCCTCCCTCAATTTTTGCAACGGCAACTTCCTTTACCTGCATATCATGCAAAAAAACAATTACCAATTGTTGTAGAGCCCACTTTATTGTTAATTAGAGAGTCAACAGGCTTGGAAATTAAGAAAGAGGCTTTGCATTGACTGTGCAATACAAAACCTGAGTAAATCATAGCTGGTGCATTTCTATAAAAATCTGATACTCTACTATCTCAATCTAATGAGATATCTCTACTGAGTTAAGCCAATTAGCTAACTCTAATTTTAGAAAGGGACTAGCTTGATGATGAACTTGATGGATGCGATCCATTTTTTACTCCCCTTTTTGGGGTGCCTTTTTTTTCTTGTAGGCATCAGATTACAACGTAAAAACTATATTGTCGCCTCTTTGTGGTTAAGCCTTATTGCGTTAGCTTTGCATTACCGTGCTTCCGGTGGTGAAATTCTTGGGAGCTATTTTAATTACACCCACGCTATAATTTACTCACTCAATTTAATCATCTTGCTCGCAGCAACCATTTATTTGTTATTCAGCCTAAGCAATAATACTCAAACCAAATTGATTCACTATAGCACAGGTTTGTTATCTGCATGTCTCATAACCGGATTGTTTCTTTTATTAGGAAATTTATGGGTAAATGCCGTGTTTGTTGAAAATAGACTTCCAGGAACCCCCATTTTGCAAGTGGCTAGCTTTAACAAACAACCTTATTGCGATTATAAATATGTCTTTTATAAAATTGGGCCTGATAGTATTGTAAGGTTCATGTGCCCTAACCACTACGGCTTGCTCCCTTCTGTAGGACGGCTGGATTCTGCTCCAGGGTTTGTTGTTAAGCAGTTACCGATACAACTACAAAACAAATTTAAACAGGAATCAGATTCCTTATAATTTGTCTTTTTATACAAGAGGTTAGATAGAATAATTTTAATGAATGAGCAAATAAAATCACCTTGTAGATAATTTGTTCCATTGTTTATTTTTTGTTAACATATCGGAAATTTTTATACTATTACTATTATGCGCAGTTTGTTTTTAGTCTTATCGATATTAATATTTACATCGTCTTACAGCATGGCTCCCAAATTAAATTGGGACAATGCAGTTGATAATGCAGTGAGAAAATATGGTCTGCGAACTGAGCCAGAACTACTTAGACTATTTGCAAAATCGAACGTCGAATACCCTCCCAAAGATATAGCACTGTTAGCCTTCAAAAAAGAAAGAAGAATGGAATTATGGGCAAAAGATAGCAATACTACCTGGCGCTATATCCATACTTACCCCTTAACAGCCTTCAGCGGTCGTTTAGGCCCCAAACTCAAGGAACGAGATGGACAAATACCCGAAGGAATATATCGATTAATAACATTTAATCCCTTCAGTAGCATGCACTTATCAATGATGATTGATTATCCAAATTATTTTGATCGGCTGCAAGCCAGTAAAGATGGGCGTCGCAGACTTGGTAATAATATTTTTCTTCATGGTAAATCATTATCTGTTGGTTGTTTGGCAGTAGGAGATCGGGCTATTGATCAGCTTTTTCTTCTCGTACGCCGCGTAGGCTTAAGCCATGTAAAACTTATTATTGCTCCTAACGACCTGCGGATTGCTAAACCAGCTACTTCCAATTTTGCTCAACCACGCTGGTTGCCTGAATTGTACAAACAAATAAATTCCGCATTGAGTCAATTTCCACATAGAAATAAAATTGCCTGATTATAGCCATTTTGCAAAATTGCTTGAGAGGTACATAGTTCATATTTCAACCGGTTAAGTCTTTATACGCGCGGCAGGAGTCTCTTCCGCGGGAGAGTCCTTCGCAGCATTTAGGCGGGCTTTAAAATCCTTAAAGCTATTAGCCGCTTTCTTTTCATCAACTGTCCCATCTTTATTCAAATAGACTTCCCCTCTTTTACCCCAATAGCGGTGTGAAGCTATCGCCTTTTGAACTTCAACAGCAGCCGGGTTTTTACTGATATGTAAATTTCTTCTTTCTTCAATTGGCACCCTCATAAGAGCATCTTCAATTCGAGCAGCCTTGGCGTTCATACCTACAGTCAGCAAACCTGCATTCTTGCGAAAGTCTTGAATAATTGATTTGACCTCCTTGACTGAAGAATCTCTTTTTAATTGCTCCAAGGTGCTAGTTAGTTCGGTTTTTAGTTTTAAAAGCGCATTAGGATCTGTTGTTTCTGCAATGGCAAGTTTCTTTTTCTCAATAAAATCCCGCATTGCTACATCGTTTGGACTCAACTCTTCATGCGCAATCGTCGCTAAAATCCTCTTACATTCACTTTTATAACGATAAACAACGATCAACTCCTTAGCTACAAGAGCTTCAGGAGAGGTCGCCGCCATTATATTTCCTCTTTCTTTTACTGGAATTTGATTTAATACAATTACAGCGTTTCTATCTCCAGAAGTAATTAGCGCTTCTCTTAACTCTATTAACACAGGATCAACTTTAACTTGTTCGAAAGCTTTTAATTCTTCTTTTATTTTACCAACCTCAGCTAGGTTTTTTGCATTTAGAATCTCAGCCTGCTTAGCCATAACAAACGCATTCATTGCTGTATCCGCTTTGCCAAATCCCTTCCTGTTAATTTTTTCTAAAATTTCATTACATTCATTTACAGCAATTATTGTTTGGATTCTTGTTAATTCAGATAGTGCTTCACTGACTGGGATGCGTTGTGCCGGATCGACTTTAATCATTGAAGAAATGAGTGTTTTTAATTGACGGCCTGGTGCACTTTGGAAGATTGGCGCTGAGAAATCAAACTCTGCAGCATCATTTTTCCCATAAAGATATTCAAAATTACATTGAGTGAGATATTGATATAAATTTTTTCCTAACATAAAAGAATGCATTTTATCTGCCGAGAAAGGCACTCTATCCCAACGCTTAAATTCAGGTGGATTCATATAACCTGTTGATAAAAGACTGCACCATTCATTTGCCGGACTTTTGTAATCAATTTTTCCCGAGGCATCGGTAAATGCAAACGATTTGGTGTCCGCAAGACGTACCCTTCCATTGCTATCTAACAGCCAATTCGTGTTTTTCATGTCAGGAAAACCACAGCCATCCCGACTAATATCATTTAGAATCGCTCCCATTTGACTATAGATATCAAGAGCAGATTGCAGGCGAGCAGCATTGTTTGGACGTTGTTTTGAATGACTCTCCAGATCACCGCCAGCACAAAATTCAGTTAGCAACAACGTTCGGGTCAGTGTTTCGCTACTACTCGCATCCACATAAGTAGCTTGTCGCTCCGCAGCAACTGGAGTGAGTGTTGCTTTGAGTGAATGCTCCCTCAGATGGGCTTCAACTTTTTTGGGCATATTTAAGCGATTATCTACTTTCAAAACAATTTCTGAGCCATCAGCAAGGGAGGTGATTCTGAAATTTTTTGAATTTCCTCCGCCTAAAAATTGAATAGAATGCTTCTTTAAAAAAGATTGAAATGTCTCATAGCCTTCTTCGCCACGGCTATATAACCTTTTAAAATCTGTCAAATCAAATTGTGCCCCCTCGGCTAAAATGGTTAGCAAGCGCGAGGTCTTTTCAGGTGACATATTGGCAAGTATTTCTGCAAAGCTATCTTTATTAACAGGGGTGATGGGAGGTGAGGCAGGATTTATCTCTAAAACCTTATGTAAGGATACAATTCCCTGCTTTGCGAATTCTTTCTTTACATTGCTATATAACGTCTGATGAATCGTTGCACGATAACCCGCTGAAAAACTCATATATGCAGCTTGGTACTTACTATCCACAGTCTTTGCATAATGATATACCCCTTGCAGGGCTCTAATTTTTCCTTCTTTATCCCTCGTATCGTTATAAACTTTAATAAGCCTGTTTAACTCATCTATATCACCATTTACGCTCTTAATAAATTTGTCTACCATTTGAGCTGTACTTTTTGACAGATGGCCGGTAGAAGGTGAAGCTATATGTTTAAGTTTAGCCATTGGCTCTGACCTGTCCACTTCTTCCACAGGGGCTCTCATCTCAGCTACCCTTACAGCCACAGATGGAGTGCCTCCAACCACAACTTCCCGTCGTTCTGGATCAGGTAGTTTTGGTACAAATTTTTTGTCAGGATTAGCCGCCTTTAATGCCATTAATGAGGCTATTTTTTCTACTGCCTGCTCTTTTTTACAACTTTCAGGGATATTAAAACTTGCTCGCAGAAATGAAAGAGCTGCATCTTTATGAGCTGTTGTGTACTTTGGTTTAGGGCTATTATAAACATCCCACGCGTAATCTATTCTTTGCGCCAAATGCCCTTTACTATCAGAATAGATCCCTCTATCCAACAAATGCTCTTTGCGGAGAGTCTTTCTGAAGAAACCCATAGCTGATTTTCTTGGAGTAGACCTATTTTAAATGTATACTTTTAACTTCGTTTTGTAAAATATTAATACATTCGGAATTAAATTATATCAAATGAAGAAGCTACTGGTTTTACAACTACCTAATAAATTTAAGTTTCTATAAATTTATTATTCTAAAAATGTTGATGAGCTTAACAACGACTATTATTGCAATATTTTGATCATGACTCGCTTTTGTAAAGATGTTTGCATGATCACTCAACAAAAATTAGCAAAAATTAATAAATTCGCTCTATACTGAATTAAAACAATAACACAGTAATGAGATGGCTACTTTCAAAAGACAATCCTGGTCAACCATTGATTTACATACACTTCCTCCACAAGACTCTTTGTTAGGTTGTCTTGTGTTACTAACCCGTTATTATCGAAACCCCTATTCTGCACAATCTTTGACGGCAAGATTACCTTTGGAACAAAATAAACTCACTGTTAAGTTATTTGCCCGAGCAGCTGAGCGTGCCTCATTGAGTGCGGAAATATTCGATAAATCTATCGATAAAATCAAGAACAATGAACTTCCTGCTGTTTTACTATTGGAAAAAGGCGAAGCTTGTTTATTAATACAAGATGCCCAAGGAAAGCGTAAGATTATTAATCCCCAAACACCTACTGAACAGCTGGAGCCGGCAGCTATTTCAGCTAGCTATACTGGCCAAACCATTTTGGTGCAACCAGAATATAAATACACTACACGTGCCGAAGAAACCTTAGGGAAACCCCCAAAAAACTGGTTTTGGAAAGTGTTCCTAAAGTCTTGGCGGACCTACTCCGAAGTATTGGTGGCCTCCCTGCTAATTAACCTTTTTGCGTTGGTTATTCCTTTATTTACAATGAATGTCTACGACCGTGTAGTACCTAACCATGCCATTGCAACGATGTGGGTATTAGCCAGCGGTGTTGGCTTAGTGTTTCTCTTTGATGTTTTACTTAAAACATTACGTTCACATTTTATTGATTTAGCGGGTAAACGTAGTGATATTGAATTATCTGCAAACATTTTTGAGCAGATATTAGGAATCAGTATGCAAACAAGGCCAAAATCAGTAGGAGCCTTAACCAATACCGTTCAATCTTTTGAAATTTTCCGTGATTTTATCACTTCAAGCACGATAACAATTTTAGTTGATTTACCCTTTGTCGTTATTTTTATTTTAGTGATTTATTTTATAGGTGGCAGTTTATTCTGGATTCCTTTACTTACTATCCCCATTATTTTTGTTATCGGTATTTTACTGCAATTCCCTTTGATAAAATTGACAAAACAGTCTTATCAATACGCAGCAGAAAAACAGGCCATTCTTTTTGAATCACTTTCTAATATTGAAACAGTAAAAACAACCACTGCAGAATCTGCCCTGCAATCACGATGGGAGCAATTAATTGGTCTTGCCGCAAAAACAGGAATGAAATTACGTCTGGTATCCAATACCAGTATTAATCTCACTATTCTTGCACAACAGGCTGCGACGATTATCATGGTTCTTGCTGGTGTCTATCTTATTAGTGAAGGCGATTTAACAATGGGGGCACTCATCGCCTGTACTATTTTAACTGGCCGTGCACTTGCTCCCATGGCGCAAGTGGCTTCTCTCTTGACCCGTTATTATCAATCCGTTAACGCATTAACATCGCTTAATCGCATCATGCAATTACCAATTGATGTTAATGAAGATAGTCATTTTCTGCACAGGCCCGTGTTGCGGGGACAAATTGAATTTCATCAAGTCTCCTTTAGCTATGGTGATGGTAAAAATTCTATTTTAAAAGCGATCAGCTTTAAAATTAAAGCCGGAGAAAAAATTGCCATTATTGGTCGTGTAGGCTCAGGAAAATCGACGCTTGCGCGTTTAATACTTAAACTTTATTTGCCTGACGAGGGTACCATCCTTCTTGATGATACGGATTATCGCCAAATTAATCCCGATGATTTAAGACAACAAATTGGCTATGTCCCACAGGACATCACTTTATTCTATGGTAGTGTCCGAGACAATATCTGTGTTGGAGCCCCTTTTATTGATGACGCCTCCTTAATAAGAGCCTCTAATATTGCAGGCGTTACTTCCTTTATAAATAGCCATCCTGATGGTTTTGACAGACAAGTTGGTGAAAAAGGAAGTGAATTGTCGGGAGGACAACGGCAATCTATCGCAATCGCCAGAGCCTTGTTACGTAATCCCAATATATTGCTTCTTGATGAACCAACTTCCGCAATGGATGACAACAGTGAGCGACGTTTTAAAACCCAACTAATTGAGCATATGACAGAAAATCATACCCTTATTTTAGTAACGCATAAATTTTCCATGTTAGAACTGGTCAATAGAATTATCATTCTTGATGATGGTAAGATAATCGCTGATGGTCCCAAAGAATCTGTACTTTCAGCATTAAAAGCCGGCATGACTGTTGAGAGGAAAACAAAATGAGGCGCGAAGAAAAATCACGTCTGTTTACTCACATTATTCTTTGGAGTGCTGTTTTATTTATTATATGCGCTACTCTCTGGGCAAATTACGCTATTCTTGACGAAGTGACTGTGGGGCAAGGAAAAGTTATTCCATCAAGCCAAGTCCAAGTCATCCAAAATCTGGAGGGTGGTATCGTCAGTAAACTTTACGTCCATGAGGGAGAGATCGTCGATAAAGACCAGGTATTGATGCAAATTGACAATACTCGATTTATGGCAACCTATGATGAGGCACAAAAAAAAATCGCCGCTTTAGAAATTCAGATATTACGTATCACGGCGGAGATGAATCAAAAACCAATGAATATTCCACCAGAATTTGCTGAAAATAACGCCGAGCTTATTGAGGCTGAAAAAGCCTTATACCAATCCAGGCAAGAAGAACTAAAACAACTCAATGATGCTTTACTTGCGGCAGATAAAGAATTATCTCTCTCTAAACCATTGGTTGCCAAAGGTGCTATTTCAGAGGTTGAAATTTTAAGATTGGAACGTTCTGTCAGTGAAATAAAAGGTAAAATTCATCAATTCAAATCGCAAGCTCTTGAACAACTCAATAAAGCTAAAGGTGAGTTAGGGGCTCTTAATGCTGCCCATCGAGCAGATAAAGATAGACTAACTCGTACCACTGTTCGCTCGCCAGTAAAAGGTGTTGTAAAGAGGCTCAAAGTAAACACCATCGGTGGCGTTATTCAACCAGGAATGGATATCATTGAAATAGTTCCTCTTGATGATACTTTATTGATTGAAGCAAAAATAAAGCCAGCAGACATAGGCTTTATCCGTCCAGGACAAAACGCCGTCGTTAAATTAACCGCCTATGATTTTTCAATTTATGGTGGCTTACCTGGTAAGGTTGAACAAATCAGTGCTGATACAATTACTGATGAAAAACCAACTAATGGCAAAGAGGAAACTTACTATTTAATTCGCGTCAGAACAGAAAAAAATTACTTGGGAAATGAGAAAAAACCGCTTTATATCATACCCGGTATGATGGCAACAGTTGATATTCTGACTGGTAAAAAATCAGTCTTGGATTATTTATTAAAACCCATTTTAAAAGCTCAGCAAACAGCACTCAGAGAACGTTAAATGGATCCCGTAATTAATGCTATGCATTTTACGGGATAATGTTCGTTTAACAATTTTAGAACGCTTGTTAATTATCATGCTCAGGAGCAACAACAAAAATACCCGGCGCATTTCTTAGATATTCATTGTAATCCATACCGTATCCAAAAATATAATGATCATCGACTTGTAAACCCACAAAATCAGCTTTCTTTAAACCATTAGGTACACGCTTGTGGTATTTGTCGACTAATACCGCACAATAGACTTCTGCAGCCCCCATCAGCTTGACTTCCTCAATAATTGCTGCCAAGGTAACACCGCCATCAAGAATATCATCAACAACTAAAACTGTTCTTCCGGTCAAGTCAGTACTAGGCTTGACCTTCCAATGCAACTCCCCACCTGTAATTTCACCCCGATAACGTGTAGCGTGGATGTAATCGACCTCTAAAGGGAAATCAAGGCGTGGCAACAAATTTCCCATAGGGACTAATCCGCCAATCATCACACACAAAAGAACAGGATTTTTATCCTGTAACTGCTCATGAATATTAATCGCCATTCGATCTAGAGCTGCCTCAACTTCTTTAGTAGTAAATAGGCAACTTGATTTCTCATAAACCTCTTTGATTTTACTTGGAATAGACATCTGATATCCTAAGAATTTTGACGATCGGGTTATTAATCTTTACGTTTACCAGAAACTGGAAACATGCTTACCTTACCTTCATCTTTCGATTTATCTCTAACTTTCGCAGCCCCCTGTTTACTCACTTCATCAATACGAAAAACAGAGTGCATTGGAATGTAAGTACGCTTCACATCATTAAATTCTACCTTTAAACGCTCTTCAGAGGGATCGACAACCAAGGATGTATTCTCACCAAAAACAAAATCCTCAACTTCGAGAAAACCGAACATTTCACTTTCACAAACTTTACGCGCGTAAATCTCATAAATTGCTTCCTGATTTGCGAAAGTTATACGATAAAGTGATTTTTTTGACATGCAACTAACCTAAAAATAAACCAATATTATTATACCGAATGTTCATGGGCTTATCCAAGCAATTAAGTGCTTTTATTGATCGATGCCCGCAATTTAAATGGGTTGCAGCGGCACCCGATTCGTTAGTAACAATTCGTCTTCGGAAGCAGTTTCCAAAAGCACATCAGGATGAGCCTCTTGCTGCTTTTGGGCTACCAAACAATAAAATCCTGGGGGGCAAGGCCAAATCATTTTACCTAATTCATTAAGTATTTCTAATTTATGTAACCATTTTTCTTTTTTTACTGGGGGAATGTAATAAAAACTCGATAAATTACACAGTACATAACCACGATGAACCATCGCTCTCTTTACAAAAAAAGCAGACATTGATTTACCAGCATAAGCACCAAAGCAAGGCAAGCTTCCTAGATGCATCTTGACGCCCCAAGAGCTCATGGGATTAATTCCAAAAAAAACCGCATATCCCATAGGCTTGAGAACTCTATCAATCTCATCTAATGGGTTTTTTTGATGCGTAAAAGCTTCTAAGGTTAAAGGAGCAATTACACAATCGACACTCTCTCTATCAAGAGGTAATTGAGTAAAGGAGCTAACCAGAGTACTTTTAGCTGGATTTAAGTAGGGGGTAACTAACCATTTATGACTATAATGCAATGCTTGCAGCCATAAATTATCACCGCAATTTCCTAGCTGTAATAAAGTAGTCCCATACAAAAAATCGCTAAGATGGGCTAATTCCGCAATAAAAGCATGTCCTAAATGAATGCCCTGTGGCGAGTTAAACCAGTCATCAAGGGCATAAAACCTAGTTTTCAGATCCTCGAAAGACAAAGCACTCGCCTCATATTTAATAAGCAAAACTCCCTTTTTGTATCATACAGTCATAGTCTACAGCAAGATATCTATTTACAATAACCATTAAGTATAAGCAGACTTTTTTATGCAAAGCTAACTCTATTCAATAATAGAAAGACAACCCTATCTCAATCCTGCCTAACTTAATTTCAAAACCAAATGCTCGATTTAATCTCTTCATGACCAACATTTCCTTTTATTGTTCTTGACAAGCACAGTGTGAGCCATAATAATTCGACGATTTTTAACCAATTTGCTGAAGGGATAATCGGCGCTTAACTAGGAAAAATATGCAAAATAATAAAGTAGTTATGTTGGCTCTTATCGCCCTACCGTTGACTTTTTCTCTGAATGCCAATGCCTCTACAAGTTCAACCGATTATAGTTTTAACGGTTTGTCTCTTAGTGCCTCATTGGGAAGCTTATCCGGCAAATCACAAGAATACGTTTATGATTCGGAGAGTGGTAGAAAAATGAGTCAATTGGACTGGCGGATCAAAAACGCACCTATCGTTAACGGTGAAGTCAATTATGATTTCCTATCCTGGCTTAGTCTCAATGGTAGAGGATGGGTTACTCTGGGTAAAAGCAAAACAACAATGGATGATTATGATTGGCTGGATCCTTTTCAATCTAATTGGACGGATTGGTCTCATCATGAAAACACCCACCTTAATTATGGTAATGAACTGGATTTGAATCTACGAGCATGGATAATGCAAAAACAAAACTATAAGTTAGGTCTTGTCGCAGGGTATCAAAGAAATAGCTATAGTTGGCGTGCAGTTGGTGGCTGCTATCAGTATGAAAACGGTAGTGAGATAGGTTGTTTTGTAAATGATGACGGGGGAATAGGTTATCAACAAAAATTTAATACTCCTTATGTAGGGTTATCAGGAAAATATGTAATCAATAATTTTGAGTTTAATGCTCTGCTTAAATTTAGTGATTGGGCTAATGCGCAAGATCGAGATGAACACTACTCTCGTGGCCTAACCTTCAAAGAGCGTGGGCAAAATTCAAAGTTCTATTCAGCAACGATTGATGCAGGGTATCATTTTACTCAAAGTACGAAGCTTTTCGCCGCAGCCTCCTATAATCACTATTCAAAGGGACTAGCTGATACTGAGATAATAGACAACATGACTGGCGAGCGCGCTTATTTCAATAATGCAGCTGGTATTTCCAATAAAAGCTATATCCTCTCATTAGGGATCCAATATCTTTTTGGATAATGACCTAAGTAATCGAGCCCAATGTGTTTGAATTTACCATTGGGCTTTTCACCGCGAATTTTTTGCCTGAATAGTCTGTCCCCCAATCTCGTAACCTTATCTTTATGCAGAACAAAGAACTCTGCAATCTATTGAATTTGGCTTTTTTTTCTTTATAGTAACTGGGGGAAATTAAAAGGCTAATCATGGAAAAGACAATAAAGCCACAGGAACAATTACAAGGAATTATCCAATTACTCGTACAAAATAAACTTATCACGACTGAGAAAGCACTTGAATATCAACAAATTGCTTTTAAAAACAAACAAACTTTATTGCAATATTTAATTAGTGAGCAATTATTTTGTGCGCAAAAACTTGCGCAAGCAATAGCAGAACATTATTGCGTTCCTTTCATCGATCTGGATAGTATTGACATCAATTCTATCTCTCACACCCTGATTAATGAACATTTAATTCGCCGCCACCATATCGTGCCGCTTTTTATTCGTTGCAATCGCTTATTGCTCGCCACGGATGATCCTGGTAAGCCATTTTTATTAAAAGAAATTCAATTTCATGCAGAGCTCCCTGTCTCCATCGTAGTCGTTGAAAGCGATAAACTCGGTAAATTGATTAACAAGATACTGTCAGAAAAAGAAAAACACACCCCTCCAGTTGGCCTGACCTATTTAGAAAATTATGCAGAACCTGAAGAGTTAGCCCCAGCCATTCAATTTGTCAATCATTGTTTACAGGATGCAATTAGTAAAAGAGCATCTGATATTCATTTTGAACCTTATGAACATCAATATCGCATTCGTTATCGTCGAGACGGTTTGTTATTCGAAGCAACATCACCGCCCCTTAACCTAACCAATCAGATTACATCCCGCATTAAGGTAATGGCTAATCTTGATATTTCTGAGCGTCGCGTCCCACAAGATGGGCATTTTAAAATGAAAATATCCCATACTCGCACGATTGATTGCCGGGTAAATACTTGCCCTACCATTTATGGTGAAAAAATTGTTATAAGAGTACTTGAGCAAGCACTTCCGCAGTTAGGCATTGATGCACTAGGATTTAACACGGTTCAAAAAAAACAATTTTTAAACGCTATAATACAACCACAAGGTCTGATCCTGGTAACCGGACCTACAGGCAGCGGTAAAACAATTTCCCTTTATTCAGCACTTGCCCTGTTAAACAGTGAAGAAAGAAATATCTCAACTGTGGAAGATCCTGTGGAAATTAAAATACCAGGGATTAACCAAGTTAATATTAATACCAAGGCTGGTTTAACCTTCCCTACCATCTTACGTGCTTTTTTACGACAAGACCCTGACGTTATTATGGTTGGTGAAATTCGTGATCTTGAAACAGCCGAAATCGCTATTAAAGCAGCGCAAACTGGCCATCTTGTTTTATCTACCTTGCATACAAATAGTGCTGCTGAAACACTGAACCGCTTACTCAATATGGGTATCCTGCCTTTCAATATTGCTTGCACTATTCGTTTAGTAGTTGCGCAACGTTTAGTAAGACGCCTATGTCTTTATTGCAAACTGATACGCAATGATATTCCTTCGGATGATTTAATAAAACTAGGGTTTCATAAGAAAGAACTCTGTACACTCCAATTGTATAAATCAGGCAGCTGTAAGCAATGTATCAATGGTTATTACGGCCAAATAGCGCTATTTGAATTACTTCCCATGACCCAAACAATAACAGAACTTGTTATGGCCGGAGGAAATTCAGTAGGTATTCTCCAACAAGCGCAACGTGAAGGCATGATCACTATCTATCAATCAGGTCTTGAAAAAATAAAGCAAGGGCTTACCACGATAGAAGAAGTTCAACGAGTAGCCTTGAGTAATGTATGACTAACAAAACAAACTACTATCAATGGCAAGGACTCAACCGTCGTGGAGAAAAACTAACAGGCTCTCTTGCCGCTCCTAATCTTGCAGCAGTTAGAATCGAATTGCGCAAGCAAGGAGTGATTACTAAAAAAATAAGCAAACTATCGTTCTTCTCTTCTCTCCGTATTAATAAAAAAATTACCACAAATGATATCACTTTGTTTAGCCGACAGATGGCAACCCTAATCAAGGCAGGCATACCCTTAATCCAATCCTTTGAAACACTTATTAAGAGCTGTAGCAATCAAGCAATGAAAAATCTACTACAAATTATTAAAAAAGATATAGAAACGGGACTTACACTCACAGAGTCCTTTCGTAAACATCCACCATTTTTTAATACCTTGTTTTGCAATCTTGTCGATGCCGGAGAAAAATCTGGCTCGCTTGAGCTCACGCTGACTAAGCTGGCAGTTTATAAAGAAAAAATGGGTGTCATTAAAAGGGGAATTAAAAAAATACTCGCCTATCCTTGCGCTGTTTTAAGCATTGCTCTATTTGTCACAGTTGCACTGTTAATATATGTTATTCCACAATTCGAACAATTATTCAAAACCTTTGATGCCGAGCTTCCTTTATTAACACGAGGTATCATTTATTTCTCTCAGTTCTTTAAAAATTACTGGCTTATATCCACTGGAACGGTACTAGGTATTATTTATAGCCTATTCTACGCATTCAAGCGCTCTCAACAATTTCGACAATGGTTAGACAAGCTCTTGCTAAAAACACCTTTTCTTGGAGTTGTTCTTACAAAAATCATTATTGCTCGCTTTGCGTGGACCCTCTCCATTACTTTTGCCGCTGGCCTTCCCTTACTGGAAGCTTTAAAATTGGTTGCGCAAGTAACAGGTAACTCCATCTATACCCAGGCAGTTAATGACGTTCAGAAAGAGATAGGTAACGGTCAACAGTTGCAAACTGCTTTAGCCAGTAAAGCCTTATTTCCCGCAATGGTAATTCAAATGATCGCGGTTGGAGAAGAATCAGGTACTCTCGAGCTGATGCTGACTAGAATAGCTACTTATTATGAAGAAGAGGTAGATAGCGCAATAAGTACTTTAAACAATCTGTTAGAACCTATTATTATGTCACTTTTAGGACTGCTGATAGGTATTTTGATAATTGCCCTGTATCTTCCTATTTTTAAACTTGGCTCAATAGTGTAGAAAATAATGCTTAATCAATTGCAAATTATTCATTCCCCAACAACTTACATCTTGCTTGCCCTGTTTTCTTTGGCTATAGGCAGCTTTTTAAATGTTCTTATTTATCGTTTACCTCGAATGATTCAGGCTGAGTGGAAGAAAGAATGTCGTCAAATACTGAACATGTCTCCAGAATTAAGCGAAAAAATAAATTTATTTTTGCCTCGCTCATTCTGTCCTGCCTGCAAGGCAATGATCCCCGCAATACATAATCTTCCATTGCTTAGTTACTTATTCTTAGGTGGCCGTTGCAGGCAATGCAAACACTCCATTTCACCACGCTATCCCTTGGTTGAAAGCCTCAGTTGTTTACTTGCTCTATTAGCTGCCTGGCATTTCGATTTTAATTTAACCTTGGTTTTCGCACTGTTATTTATCTGGTTTAGTATTAGCTTATTCTTTATTGATCTCCAGCATCAAATCTTACCAGATAGTCTAACTTTAGGCCTACTTTGGCTAGGCTTAATCGCTAATACGCAATCGCTTTTTACGTCTTTATCAGACGCCGTTTTAAGTGCTGCCTGTGCTTATCTATGCCTGTGGCTATTTATTCAAATCTTTTATTTATGTACTGGTAAAATAGGAATGGGGCACGGTGATTTTAAATTATTTGCCGCATTTGGTGCCTGGTTTGGCTGGACTCAGTTACCCCTTATTTTATTATTTGCTTCCTTAAGTGGTATCCTAATAGGAGTTATCTATCTAAAAGCCAAAGGAAAAACAACAAAAAATACACCAATTCCCTTTGGTCCCTTTCTCTGTATTGCTGGCCTCGTCTCGCTATTTGGTGGAAAGTCTTTTATAAATTGGTATTTAACTTTTCTCTTTAACTAAGGAGCTCAGTAGAGCTCTGATCTCCTTATAATGACCGATTGAATCAACTTTTATTACGATGTTTCATTAACGCGGAGAAGAATTCAGGTTTATTCAAGCCTATTGCCGCAAATATCTGTGGAACTCTATCCCAACTGTTTTCCTGCTCGATACTGGCAACGACTAACTCAAATCCTCTATCACGATCAGGAGTCACACCCCAACCATTTATATAGCATAAGCCCCGTAACCGTTTTGCTTCAACATGCCCAAGTTTTTCTGCAGCTTGCAAATAGACATGCGCCTCTTCATAAAGCTGAAGCATTTGACGCTCATTTCCTGGGCTTGCAAAAAGTTTTCCTTCCTCAAGTTTTGCTCTGTAGTTGGCTTCATCCAGTAGTTTTTTTCCTAGTTGGTATCCAGCGACTGGATCATCCAATGTTGAAGCCGCACGTAAGCAGGCAACAACCATTACATCCGCGAAAGGATATTTTTTATGGCCTATTAAAGAATGATAGATAGCTCCTAACTCATGATAATAAGAAATTTCTTTTGCTAACACGTCATCTTTGGGCTGATTATGAACACGGTTGTGCTGCATCGCCTTTATTTTTTTATTTAATCTTCTAATTTTAAACCGTTTAAAAAGCATGCCAGCTCCTTTTATGGGACAGTTAATAACCATTGTAGCAACGACAACGCTAATAAAACTAACACAATTAGCAACACTATTTTGAAACCAAAACTTAGCGTCGCTTTTACTTCTTCTTTTATTTCTATCTGCTTGTCTGTTTTTACCGGTTCAATACCATGGATTTTATTATCTATGTGATTTGAGGCAAGATGGGAAATATAACCGCAAATCAGGGCTGGAATAATAAAAATGAGAAAAATTATCCAGGAAGCCCCAGCTTCACTAAACTCATAATATTCTTTTAACCATTCATGCCAATTTAAAACAATTGCAGGTATATCATAATTCCAGCCCCAAAAAAGGTAGGGAACTACATAAAAGCCAAGAGCAAATAAAGTTAAACTAAGTAGTAGCGTAACGATACCAAGAATAAAAACTTTACTATTTTGCTCGTAGCGATCTGGTTCCATAATCTTTATTTATCCCGGAATTTAATCATAAACAGTACAAAAATCATTGGAATCATATAAATTCATTAATTTTTCGAGCTGGCTTCTAGTAATCCGGCATTCTGACAGTGGCGGTAAAGTCCCCAGACTAAAAAAACCTATATCGAGAATTTCATGACTATGGGTAAATTGCCCTCCAATTACCTCACAATAAAAAATGCATTTATAAATGTAAGGCCAGTGGGGGGGATGATCATGTTTTGCAGTATCCCATAAGGCAAGAAGCCGTTTTACTCGGGTCTGTAATCCTGTTTCCTCATGTACTTCTTTCACTATACACTCAGAAGGAGAATAATTGACATCTGCCCAGCCACCCGGTAACGCCCATTTTCCATCCTGTGCCTCACGCACTAATAATAGTTCATCATTTTGGATTATCAAGGCTCTGACATCAACTTTAGGCGTCGCATAGCCAGCTTGATTTAGAAAAGTTGCCTGAAGAACCTCTTTCTTTACATCCACAACATCTGACATCATTTCAACAGCCAGTCTTGCCAGTTGTTCATAACGTTCTTTATCGTAGAGATCAGTACTGTAGGTAAGGCCAATCTGAGCAATTGCTTGGACCTCGGTAGCCCAGGCCAACAAATTCTTTAATTTATCAGACGAGCTTGTCATCTCTTTTCCAATAATCATCACTCTCATGAAAATAACAGAAGCGAGTTACCTTGCCAAGCTATTATAAGCTGGTAGCAAGATTATTAATCGATTAGAATCATAAATTTGAGTTTAGAGACTACTCTCTAAAGAAGGGGTTATAGATGAAACGATATGTTTTCATGATTTCAGATGGGACAGGGATTACCGCTGAAAATTTAGGCAATAGTTTAATTACGCAATTTGAAAACATTGAGTTTGAGAAACTTACTATTCCCTACATCGATACTGTCGCAAAAGCAGAAGCAGCAGTTGCACGCATAGACTCTTCTTACGAAGAAACAGGTATTAAACCGCTCATCTTCATGACTTTGATTAACCCAGATATAGCTCAAGCAATTAAACAGTCTAAAGCAAAAGTTTTTGATCTTTTTAATACTTTTCTTGGACCTCTCGAGCATGAGTTGCAAGCCAAATCATCTTATACTGTGGGGCGTACTCACGGTGTCGCAAATCCGCAATCATATACTCAACGTATTGAAGCAGTAGACTATGCCTTAGCCCATGACGATGGCATTAAAACACGTGGCTATGAAAAAGCAGACATTATTTTAATTGGGGTATCACGCTGCGGCAAAACGCCCAGCTGCCTTTATATGGCCTTACACTTCGGTGTCTTGGCCGCCAACTACCCTTTTGCCGAGGATGATTTAACCTCTTTTCGCTTACCAGAATCATTAAGGCCGTACAAGAATAAATTGTTTGGACTCACAATTGACGCGGAAAGATTACAGCATATACGTACAGAACGACGCCCTAACAGTCAATACGCCTCGATGGAACAATGTCGACGTGAAGTTGCTGAGGTCGAAACGATGTACCAACGCGAAAACATTCCCTATATCAATTCCACTCGCTATTCAATTGAGGAAATTGCTACCAAGATTCTGGCTACAGCCGGGATTAAACGAAAATTCTAATTGAACAACAAAAACGCTAGAAAGCAGCAAAAAATATCCTAGCGTTTTTCTTCTTCATTATTGCTTCGCTCAAATCTGCCAAAGAGCCATAAACTCAACAACCGACAAGGCTGCTAATGAATTAGTATCATCCATTGCCTTGGAAATTGCCTCAACACGTGCAGGCGCATAGCGGGTTGCTAAATTCCGTTTAAATTTTGCTAACAAAACCGAAAGCCCCTCTTCGCGGCGTCGTTTATGGCCAATAGGATATTCTACCGTTATCAATTGTGATTCTGTACCGTCGTTAAAAAATAGCTTGATGCTGTTTGCTATAGAGCGTTTTTCAGGATCATGATAGTCACGCGAAAATTGTTGATTTTCACTCACATGCATTTTTTCACGTAGTTCATCAATACGTGGATCAGAGGCCGTTTCATCTTCATAATGTTCAGCTCGTAGATCACCGTGCAAAAGAGCAACCGCTACCATATATTGCAGGCAATGATCTCTATCAGCGGGATTATGCAAAGCACCTTGCTTACTAATAATACGAATTGCTGACTCATGAGTTACTAGTTCTATCCGTGCAATATCCGCGATTCGCGCTTTTACCTGCGGATGTAAAGCAACAGCACATTCAACAGCGGTTTGAGCGTGAAACTCCGCTGGATAAGATAATTTAAATAAAATGTTCTCCATGACATAACTGCCATAGGGACGTTGAAATTTAAAGGCTTTGCCACCAAATAAAACGTCATAAAATCCCCATTTAGGGGCTGTTAAAGCACTGGGGTAGCCCATTTCACCACGAGCAGAAATCAAGGCTAAACGTACAGCACGCGACGTCGCATCACCGGCAGCCCACGATTTACGTGAACCAGCATTCGGAGCATGGCGATAGGTTCTCAGGCTTTGTCCGTCCACAAAAACTTGCGATAAAGTACGAAGCATTGTATCTCTATCTGCACCAAGTAATAGGGCAGCAACGGCTGCACTGGCAACCTTGACTAGCAAAACATGATCCAAGCCAACGCGATTAAAGCTATTTTCTAAAGCCAGAGATCCCTGAATCTCGTGTGCCTTAATCATTGCAGTCAATACTTCATGCATGGTAATTGCTGCTTTACCCTGCTGGAGATTTTGTCGACTCATATAATCAGCTACAGCCAGAATCGCACCCAGATTATCAGATGGATGCCCCCATTCAGCCGCGAGCCAAGTGTCATTAAAATCAAGCCATCGCACCATAGTCCCGATATTAAATGCCGCCTGCACCGGATCAAGTTCATAATTAGTACCGGGTACACGTGCCCCGCCTGGCAAAACCGCGCCAGGGACAACAGGACCCAGCAATTTGGTACATTCAGGAAAATTAAGCGCCAACATGCCGCAACCTAAAGTATCCATTAAACAAAGGCGAGCTGTTTCGTAAGCAGCTGCACTCTTAATCTCCATATCCAATACATAATCAGCAATATCTGTTAGTACATTGTCATAATCTGGTTTAACGTTGTCTTCTACATAGGAATGCATATTATCCTCGCTGCTCAATAGGAATAAATTTTCTAGCATCAGGTCCAGTGTATTCGGAAGTTGGCCTAATCAAACGATTATCTGCACGTTGCTCAAAAACATGTGCTGACCAACCGGTAATCCTTGACATCACAAAGATAGGGGTAAATAAAAAGGTCGGTATACCTGCGTAGTGATAAGCTGATGCACTGTAAAAATCAAGATTTGGAAATAATTTCTTCTCACGCCGCATTACCGCTTCAACACTTTCTGAAACCCTGTATAACAATAGATCGTTTTTGGATTCAGCTAATTTATGCGACCACGCCTTAATAATATCTGACCGAGGATCGCAATCCTTATAGACACGATGGCCAAAACCCATAATTTTCGCTTTATTAGCCAGCATTTCCATTAAACGCTGTTCAGCTTCCTCTGGACTTTTAAACTGTTCAATCAACTCCATTGCGGCTTCATTTGCTCCACCATGTAAAGGGCCACGTAAGGTACCAATTGCTGAAGTAATTGCTGAATAGAAATCAGCCAGAGTAGCAGCTGTAACGCGAGCCGCAAAGGTGGAGGCATTAAATTCATGCTCAGCATACAAAATCAGGGAAACATTCATCATGTCACTTTCCAACTTAGATGGCTTACGCTCATGAAGCAGTTCAAGAAAATGCCCCCCTATGGTGTCTTCATTACTTTCACCACTAATTTCTTTCCCTTTAAAATGATAAGCATACCAATAACACATCATGCCCGGGAATAAGGCTAGCAGTCGATCAGCAATGTCATATTGCTGAGCAAAATCCTTTTCTGGTTCCAAGGTACCTAACATTGAACAGCCAGTCCGCAATACATCCATTGGATGCGTATTTTTAGGGATTAATTTCAATACAGTCTTTAATGTATTAGGCAAATGGCGCAAACCAACCAATTTTTTTGTATAAGTGCTAAGCTCTGAACTTGTAGGTAACTTACCATAATGAAGTAAATAAGCCACCTCCTCGAACGTTGCATGCTCGGCCAAATCATCAATGGAGTAACCACGATAATTTAACCCTTTTCCAGCCAGCCCTACAGTGGCTATAGCCGATTGCCCAGCTATTACACCAGCCAATCCTCCTGCTGCTTTATTGACCATCCTCACCCTCCATCAATTGGTCTAATTTTTTTTCATAATCGTGATACCCCAGTACCTCATACAAATCATTACGTGTTTGCATGCTCTCCAGCAAGCCTTTCTGTGTCCCCTCTTCCTTAATTGCTTTATAAACACGTAAAGCTGCTTGTGACATAGCTCTAAAAGCACTCAAAGGATACAAAATAAGTTGCACACCAGCCTTAGCCAACTCATCCCTGGTAAATAACGGTGTTTTACCAAACTCAGTAATATTGGCCAGGATAGGCACTTTAACCTGTTTACTAAAAGTCTGGTATTCATCCAGTGTCGTCATTGCTTCTGCAAAAATCATATCAGCGCCCAACTCAACACAGAATTGAGCTCGCTCTATCGCAGCATTCATTCCCTCAACTGCATAGGCATCGGTCCGTGCCATAATAACAAAACTGTCATCACTTCGCGCATCTACTGCTACTTTAATACGATCACCCATTTCCTCCATTGAAACAATCGCTTTATTGGGACGATGCCCGCAACGCTTAGCGAGCACTTGATCTTCAATATGAATGGCGGCAACACCAGCCCGCTCCATTAGTTGTACAGTTCGAGCAATGTTAAATGCGTGTCCCCAACCAGTATCAACATCAACTAATAAAGGCAAGGAACAGGCTTGGCTGATTCGCCTAACGTCTTCTAACACCTCAGTAAGACTAGTCATACCTAAATCAGGCAAACCATAAGAGGCATTGGCAACACCTGCGCCGGATAGATAAATTGCCTCACAGCCAACTGATTCAGCAAGCATTGCAGAATAAGCATTGATGGTTCCGACAATTTGTAATGGAGAATGATTTTGAACAAGCGTTCTAAAGCGCTTTCCCATAGACATCAATATTCACTCCTTGACATTGTGAACGGCATTTTTATCATGCTGGCAGTCTGATAGCAACTGCTAAACCTGTGGAAAAACAAGCTATTTAACCGATAGAACGATGATTTAGGACGAGAAGAAGGGGCGAATCAAAGCCCGGAACACTATCCGGGCACATGATTATTTTACAGATACTTCCTTCCACCAATTTGTTTTGGTTTCAGTTGCCCAATGCCCATCACGCATACGCGCAACAAAGGCTTCTGTTTTTTCAGGAGAAGAATTTTTCATATCCAGCTTAATGCACCAGTCCCAATCACCTGTAGTGGACCACATTTTTTCTACCCCATCCCATTTGGCCATTGTGCTTAAATCAGACCAGGGTTTATTCGTTTTCATAAAAATTATACTGTTCCATGTATCCATAATCACTATCCTTAATTTTAGGGGGACGCCTATGCAATGACAGCAACCCCTGGTGTCTGTAAATAAAACTCCAGCGTTTTCAGCTTAGAACAATTATCTCGGTCCTGCCATGTGCTTTTAATAAATTTTTTGTTAAGTTAAGCAAAGTAAGATCTGGCAACAAACCCTAAATAAAGGCATGAACTACAAGGTACTCTACACCCCAATGAATCTCTCACGCTTTTTTTATTTACTGCTTATATTGGGTTCAGCTCTATATTCTCCCACTTCGCCAGCTATGCAAACCACACAGAAATTCTGGTCAACTCTTTTCCTGAATACGGATATTGACAAATTTTCCTATCAAATTGAACCACAAGTACGGCTTGTCAACGATCCTAGAGTACTTGAGCAATTCCTGTCGCGATTTAGCGGCGGTTATAATGCTTCCTCGCAATGGGCTTTTTGGTTAGGTACAGGTTGGTTCTCCACTGCACAAGATGAAGATACTAGAAGTCAGGAGTTTCGCCTATGGCAAGATGTTATTTACAATGAAACACTGAACTCCAATAAATTTTTTTTTAGATCACGCGTTGAACAACGCAGAAGTAAAGGCTCCGACCAATGGGGTTATCGATTTAGAGAGCGTATTCTTATTAGCCACCCGCTTACAACCAGTATTAGCCTTGTTGGCTCAAATGAGTTCTTTATCAACTTTAACCGGCCAGACTGGCTTTCCACTAAAACCATTGATCAAAATCGATTATCGATTGGTCTTGATCAACAAGCATCAAAATGGTTAAACGTTGGCGCAGGCTATCTCAATCAGGTAATTTTTTCAACACCAATCCAAATGGGACATGTAGTTACCTTTAATGTACAAATTCATCTTCCTGGAGGCTAAGACTTATAATCAAATAACCAAATACCCTTTTGAATACCATGTGCAATGACCTGAAATATGAACCCGCTCGTCATGAATTTCACAAGTTAACTCCCCTTTGCGGAAAGAACCCTGGATAGCATGCAAGATCTTTTTATTGAGGCGCTCAGCCCAAAAAGGTCCAAGAACACAATGAGCTGACCCTGTGACCGGATCCTCCGCAATGTTATGCCTTGGGTAAAAACAGCGTGAATAAAAATCTGCACCACTGCAACGAGATGTGAGAATTAATCCACGTTTCGGTAATTTGACTAACCCTTTAAGATCGACTTGAGCATGCAACACTTTATTTTCATCAGCAAGTAAAATTAGGTAATCCAAGTCACTTTCAAAAACATCCACATAAGGTTTATCAATTAAGGCTGCAATTAGTTCCGGGGTCTCACTCAATTGAAAATTTAATCGAGGAAAATCCAGGGTATAGCTCTCTCCTTTTTTTCTCACCGAAAGAAGTCCACTAGGACTCGAAAAATGAACCGTATCTTTAGAACATTTACCTAGCTCATGTAAAACAAAACCTGCGGCTAAGGTAGCATGTCCACAAAGACTAATTTCACCCCGCGGTGTAAACCAACGGATATGAAAACCACTTTTATCCTCAATAATAAAAGCGGTTTCCGAAAGATTATTTTCAACAGCAATAGCCTGCATCAATTCATCATTGAGCCAATCATTGAGCAGGCATACTGCCGCCGGATTCCCGTGAAATATTTTGTCAGTAAATGAATCAATTTGAAAAATTTCAATGCTGTTCACGGACTACCCCATTGACTAACCTGTGGATTCGAAGAGTAACGATCTCATGTTAGAGAAGCAATACTCTCACTTTTCTCTCTCTGAAAAAGATATGTTAACATGTTCAAAAAAAAACAGGGAAGATTAAGCTATCAATAAGCAGCTTGAGCTACTACTTATTTGATTTATTAAATATGCTTTGATTTTTTTCTTCCTTAAGAAAGCAAAAAAACAAAGCATATGGCAGTTTTAATGTCGCGCTTGTTGAATCGCAGGTTGAATAGAGGCTCTTTTTATGACCTGTCTGGATTGATTGTCAGCCAAGTTGAGACTTTCCCTTAGAAAATGAGAAGATTCAGTTAAATGCGAGAGTAAATCTTGTGTTAACTGCGTTGAATCCATTCTATTCAGTATATTCATCACTAAAGACAGATGACCAGCCATTAACTCAAAATTTTCATTACCCTCTTTCTGCTCCCTGTAGACAATTACTTTTGCCTTCATGGCTACTCCTGATTAATTATTGATATAAAGTTATAGTTCAAAATTCCTATCTTACAAGTAACTTGATAATTTTGACCAATTCCTTTGCCCATACTGTAAAAGTATAGGCTATAAAATGAATCTTAATCTTGATGCAAATTTTTTGTTAATTCTTTACGTAAAAAACGAGCTGGCGATAAAGATTGCACTAAGGTGCGAGGCAGAAACCAGGGCTCATTGTTAATCAGTGATGCTAACCATTCAGCGCTAAGCGGAACCGTCGTTAACCCCCGCGAACCAAAACCGGCACACAGAAATAAACCGGGGTAAAAAACACCGGGAGTAGGCAACCAACGCTTAGCATTCGTTGCTAAATCAGCAAAACGCGCTTTAAAAAGCTGCTCATCCGGCACAGGACCGACCAAAGGTAAATAATCGGGAGTAGCTGCTCTCACACCAGCCCAATTGTCAATCACTTCATCAGACCAAACTAATTCTGTAGAGATTTTTTCCAACCTTGCGAGATTGCTCTTATTATCCTCTTCATAGCAAGTTTGTTTAGTAACGTCTAAATGATAAGTTGCTCCAATGGCATGCATACCTTTATTTGCTGGTAAAACATGGCCATCGCCACACAAGGGTATTTTTAATTTTTCACTAGGAAAGTTTGAGCTAATCATTGTCATTTGGCCACGAATTGATTTCAGTGGTAGAAAAGAGGTTTGGCTAAATTGATTCGCTTGATTGCCGTTCGCAATGATTAATACGTCGGCCTTATGCCCTGCTACATGCCATTGCTCATTTCTAAAGACTAATTCTCTTATTACTGTGTCAGGAATCCAATTGACCCCTTTTTCTTGAGCAAATATATTGCATAATGCACGTGAATCCAACCATCCAGAGTGAGGGATGAACAAACCACCAGTATTTAAGTGAATTCCAGCAATTTCCGTTGCACACTGCTGATCTACAAGAACACCCAACTCAGGATAAGCAGCCAACCATTTCTCTAAACCAAGCTGTGAAGCCCGTTCTCTATCATTGAAGGCCAGTTGCAAAATCCCCGACAATTTACCAATATCATGTTTATGAAGTAATTGGCTATAAATGCGATGAGCAAAAAGAAAAGCATTTAGCATAAATAGAGTTAAAGGTGAGCGATAAGCGGATAATTTTGGGTATAAAACTGCCTGGGGATTCCCTGATGCACCACAACCCACTTCATTCTGAGCATCCATTAAAGTAACTTGCCAACCGCGTTTCGCTAAAGCTTGAGCGAGATAACAACCAGCCAATCCTGCACCTAAAACAATGGCCTTTTTTTCATTGACAATTCTTGGAATACCACTTTGCCAAGGTGTAACCCGAGCTCTTGGCGAGGAGGCGAACTCTGCTTTTTTAAATGCAGCAACCACCATTTCACGTTTTTGACCAAAGCCTTTGATTTTTTTGACCTCAAAACCAACCACTTGCAAATTTTTTCTAACAACACCTGCAGCAGAAAAGGTAGCAAGCGTTGTTCCTGGTTTAGATAATTGCCCTATTATCTGAAAAAGCTCTTCATTCCACATCTGCTGGTTTTTGGCTGGTGCAAAACCATCCAAAAACCAGGCATCAATATGATTTGTCCTTAATTCTGCTTCAAGTTTAACATCCCCACAAACTAAAAGTTGATGAAAACAGTGGCTAGCTTCTCCAAGCATCAAAGTTAAATTGACTCTGCCATTTTCAAATTGTAGATGATGAAATCCTGGCGTTAAAATAGGGTAATCTGCCTGTAAAACCAACGCTAAGTTCTTTAATTGCGGCCATAAAGCTAAACAACGAGCAAGCTCCTCTCGTCGCAAAGGGAATTTCTCGCAACTGATAAAATGCAACCGAGCTTGCTGAGGGGCATATTTAAGCCACAGCGACCAAGTTAATAAAAAATTAAGACCGCTACCAAAACCTGTTTCTGCAATAGCAAAAGAATCACGTCCCTCAGTGGCTAACCGTTGCCAACGTTCTATGAGGTTGTTCCCGGTGATAAACACATGCTCCGCTTCTAACAAACCATTTTCATTAGAAAAATAAATGTCATTAAATCGGGTAGAAAACGGCAAACCATCACACCACATTAAATCTGCCGTTTCAATTGGAATAAAAGGATTACTCACAAGCACACACTAGAATGATTTCGTAACAAAGCCAAGCTATGCCGAAAATTAACGCGTGGGTGTGATTATAACAGAGTTGTTAACTACCGCTGCATTTGCTTCATTAACTACTTCAGATTGCATATTTTCAATCCATTTACATAACCGTGGTCTTAAAATAAATACTAACAAAGCGGCAACTAGAGCAATTAAGCCTAGCTCTAAAAATACACGACTATAGCTGGAATTAGTGAGTACAGGTGAAATACTGTCTTGCCCGCCCATCATCCAATTAGAACTATAACTTGATAAGATCGCCCCTACACCGGTGCTCAACATCCACATGCCCATCATCACGCCTTGTAGAGAATTAGGTATTAGCGCGCCTACCATCGCATAACCAATAGGTGCGATAAGCAATTCACCGGCACTTTGGAGAATAAAACTGAGAAAGATCCATCCAGGGGCAACCAATCCAACCGAATTTGCACTGATTATCCCTACAGGCAGTATTATAAACGCTAAACTAATTAACAATAAGGCCCAGGCAAATTGCACAGGAATATTAATAGGTATGCCACGCGAACGCAGATGGTTCAATAATGAACTTAATAATGGCCCACCGATAACAATGCTTAACGTATTGATATTCTGAAACCATTGTGGAGGGATGGTCATCATCAGCCAATTACGATCAACATTGTTATCGATAAAATAGGTTAAACCCATAGGCCCGGTCTGATACAACATCCAAAACACCGTACTCACTAACATCAACACTACAAAAGCGAGCATCTTTTTTTGTGCATCCATAACATTTTGCTGGAATGCGAGCCAACAAGCAACAGCTAACATTAATCCACCAGTAAACAAAACCAACTTATTTGCCCAATTAGCAAAATGAATCAATTGGCTTAAAAGCAAAGGCATACAAAGAATAACCAATATGCCAACCAAAGAAGCTTGTCGTTTCTTTTGTCTAGAAAGACGCGAATAAACAGTTTCATGATCGGCTAAACTGTGCCAACAGTATAAACAAATAAAAAGAGCAACCAAATTACCCAAACTACTCAATAAAAATAAGCGTTGATAATTTTGCGATAATTGAAAATAACCACTCAAACTAAACCCAGTAAAGAAACCGATATTCATTCCTGCATAATTCCACAAAAAAACGGTTTCACGGCGTTGGTCTTGGGGTTTAAAACGTTGCGTTAGCATACAGTTAACACAGGCAACATTAAGACCACAGCCAATTAAAAAAGTGGCTAAACCATAATAAAGGTAAGCTACATTGATACTGGCTAATAAAATACAGCCAACAATTTGCGCAAACATACTAAAACAAAACAGCGCTCGATTTGAGAAAAATCTCCCACCGCAATAACCACCCAATAGGTGTAAAGTAAAGTTAAGGGCAACAAATATGCCTGTAACGCTATTAGCCAATTTAATGGATAAACCAAGTTTGCCAGTCATATACAAAACCAGCGTCGAATAAAGCACACTAAAACTTAAGGTCGCAAAAACTTGAATGAAGAACAGGGGAACTACTCCTTGCGGCAACCTATTCCAAACTATTTTTTTGTTAGCTACTCTTAACATTGGATGCCCTCCTCTGTTAGCTAATTCACCTCGAATATGACATGGCAATTTTTAGCTGTCTATGCAAAAAGGACGATCAAATAAAGTTATTACAAAAACCTGCAATTTCTTTACAAATTGAAGTTTTATTGCAATATTTTTTATACAAAACTCTACAATTTCTTTACAATACAAGACTTAGAACAAGTTTTGCTGCTTCGATCGCTCTTTTGATTTGATCCCTGTAGTTAATGATCAACGTGTTTGAGGTTTAACCATGCACAAAAAAATTTACTTAACTGGCATAGAAAAGCGACCAGGAAAATCGTTTGTATCGTTGGGTTTTTTATCAGCGCTTAAAGAACAGCAAAACTCTATTCAATGCTTTAAGTTATTTACGGAATCAGATGAGTCGCAAATTCCATTACTGGAAGCAGTAGCAGAACAATCTCTAACACCGATCATGGATGTCAATAAAGCCATTGCGCTTATGCGCACGCAACCTGAAGATTTACTTTCAGCGGTATTAGAAGCAACCAAAACTCAAAACCAGGATGATTTGATTTATCTTGAGGGCAGCGATTTTGAAAGTGACAATGATGTTTTTGAATATCAGTTTAATTTAACACTCGCGCATCAACTAAATTGCGATGTAGTCTTAGTAGTTTCAGCTAAAGATAGAACCTTGGAGCATACGCTTTCTATCTTAAAGACTGCTCTGGAAGTGAGCAAAAAAGCGCATGCACGTGTTGTGGGAGTTATTATTAACCAAGTGTCGCCTTCTGATGAAAGTGAAGCATCCGAGCTTTTTAACAAGCAGTTACCCAAACTGGCATTTACAGCCATTCTTCCCGAGTTTGAATCTCTGGCTAACCCATCTGTTCGCGATATAGTGACCACTTTAGATGCTAAAATCTTATGTGGAGAAAGCGAGTTAGACCGCCCCGTCAGACAATTTACGATTGCTGCCAAGACTGTAAGTAATTTCTTGCAATCACGTCTTGATAGAAGCGGTATGCTTATTATCACGCCAGATGATCGCATTGATATTCTTTTAGGCTCACTTCTGGCCGATCAATCAGCTTATTATCCTAAAATAGCCGGTATTGTTTTAACCGGAGGTGAAATGCCCGGAACCGCCATCTGTGAAATTCTCGCAGGCCTCGATCACCCCTTTCCGGTCTTACTAACAGCACTTAAAACCTATGAAACGGCTACCACTCTGTTTTCAGCAAAATTTAGTTTAAGTGAATCTAATCCAGATAAAGTGAAAACAGCCATAGAAACGATGCGTCCTTATCTCCATGAACCCTTGACAAAATTACTGAGTGATAATTCAGTTAAACCACAATTAAGTCCAGCAGTATTTCTTTATGACTTAATCCATAGGGCAAAGCAGTTAAAACGGCATATTGTTCTTCCAGAAGGTGATGATGCCCGAATACTAATTGCTGCAGATCACTTACTAAAACGTAATATTGTTAAGATTACGCTCTTGGGTAAAACTGAAAAGATTAATTTATTAGCCAAACGTCTGGATTTGAATTTGTCAAATGCAACAATTATTGATATTGAAAAATCCGCAAAGCGAGAAAACTACGCTCAACAATATTACCAGCTTCGTCAACATAAAAATGTTAATTTACCTATTGCTCTTGAGCGAATGACTGATATTAATTATTTCGCTGCAATGATGGTTTATTGTGGTGATGCAGATGGTATGGTTTCCGGAGCAGCCCATACTACGGCAGATACCGTCAGACCAGCTTTGGAAATAATAAAAACCAAACCTGGCGTCAGCAAGGTATCCTCTATTTTCATTATGTGCATGCCTGCACGTGTTTTAATCTATGGGGACTGCGCTATTAATCCAGAACCTGATAGTCAAACACTTGCTGAAATTACAGCTCAGGCCGCCCAAATCGCTAAAAATTTGGGTATAGAACCCAAGGTCGCGCTTTTGTCTTATTCTTCGGGTGATTCCGGTAAAGGAGAAAGTGTGGAGAAAGTAGCCAAGGCTATGGAAATTGTGAAGAAACAACAACCCGATTTGTTAGCAGAAGGACCTATGCAATATGATGCTGCAGTCGATCCTGAGGTTGCTGCAAAAAAACTACCTCATTCCAAACTTGCAGGTCATGCAACTGTACTGATTTTTCCTGATCTTAATACGGGGAACAACACGTATAAGGCAGTACAACGTGAAAGTGGGGCTCTGGCAATTGGTCCGGTATTGTTAGGCTTAAACAAACCAGTCAACGATTTAAGTAGAGGCTGCACGCCGCAAGATATTATCAACACGATTCTCGTTACTGCCATTCAAGCACAAGGTGATAAATAATGTATATTTTAACGATCAACGCAGGAAGTTCCTCTATTAAATATAAGGCATTCCAGGTTGAAAAGCAGCAAGTTACTCCCCTGCTATCAGGCTTAATTGAAGGAATTGGTGAATCTGAATGCCTTTGGCATCATTATAAGCACAGTAAAGAAACCATAAAAAAAAATTTTAAAGCGCATGATGAGTCATTTCACTCATTAGCGGACAAATTACACCATGACCTTAAAGATCATCCTATAACAGGCGTTGGTCATCGTGTGGTACACGGGGGTGAGCGCTATTATGAACCGACGGTTATTACACCCCAAATATTAAAGGAAATAAAAGAGCTTGCTCATCTTGCTCCAATTCATAATCCGATTAATGCCCTGGGTATTGAGTTCGCCCAACAGTATTTCCCAGAAGCTCAGCATATCGCTGTCTTTGATAGCGGCTTCCATCATACAATGCCGGAATATATTCGCCAATACGCAATTGATTCAGCGATAGCGAATCGTTATCAAATTAAACGTTATGGTTTTCATGGTATCAATCATGAATATGTTGCCAACCAGGCAGCAACCTATTTGCAAAAACCAATAAAAGACTGCAATTTTATTACTTTGCATTTAGGGAATGGTGCAAGTGCTTGCTTAATTAAGCAAGGTAAATCTTTTGATACCTCAATGGGGATGACCCCTTTAGCAGGTTTGGTAATGGGTACACGTTGTGGAGATATCGATCCGGCAATTCCCTTATATTTACAGCAGCAAGGGATGACTGCCCAGCAAGTTGATATCTTCTTGAATAAACAAAGTGGATTAAAAGGCATTGCGGGTGAAAATGACATGCGTAGGCTCATAGCTAATGCTTTAGCAGGTGATCAGAGCGCAGAACTCGCTATTGAGATGTATGTTTATGCCATTCAAAAAACAATTGGCGCTTACAGTAGCCAAGTTGCCGCCCTGGATGGGTTAATTTTTACCGGTGGCGTAGGTGAAAACGCTGCTTTAATTCGTGAGCGGATTGTCGCGCCTCTCAAGCACCTGGATTTTGAATTAGATTCTACAGCCAACTCAAGTTGCAGTAATGAAAAATGCCAGATTATCTCAAATTCTGGAAAACCTATTTTAGTCGTTCGAGGGGATGAAGAAGCCTATATTGCTCAGAAAGCAGCCACTAAAATTCTGGAAAACCAACACCAATCTAAATCATGAAAAATTTGATATTTCGCTAGCTTGAGTCGAAAAGCGTTGGTTAATAGTAAATGAACTGCGACAGTAAATTGACGCTTTTCGATCGAGATAGTAGAAAGGTCAACAGACTCTATCCGGCTTTACGAAAAGTAAGGTTCAAGCGGTATCTACCGACTAAAAAATGCTCATTCTCTTTGAGTGGTAAGATACCATGATAGCGAAGTCTGGCTGGCCCACCCCAAACCACAACATCTCCATGCATTAGAGGCAAGCGTTGTAATTTATCGCTTCGTTTAAAACCACCAAACAAAAATATTGCAGGAATGCCAAGCGATACAGAGACAATTGGGGCAGCAAAATCCTTTTCATCTTTATCTTGATGTAAGGAAAGACGACTCTTTGGTTCATAACGATTTATCAAACAAGCATCTGGAATAAAATGACTAAAGCCCGCTTGCAAAGCAGCTGATTTAGCGAGCTCTACCAATGAATGAGGCATTGGCGGCCAACTTTTTCCACTTAAAGGATCAATTGATTCATAACGATATCCACTTTCATCCGTTATCCAACCCAAAGATCCACAGTTTGACATAGCAACTGACATGATATATCCCCCCGGCGTTACCATATGCCGAAACGGAGCCACATCAATGACTTTCTTCAAATCTGCCAGAATTAAACGATCCATAGAAAGAGTAAAACCATGTAATATTACAGCACCAGGAGCCAGAATTTCCTGGTAGGGCTCTTGATATACTTTATCAAACAAATCCCAATTCATAACTCTATCTTTAATTACCTTACTCTATTAAGTTTAGCTAACTTATTATATAAACTTTTTCTATTAAAAATATTTTATGCTTTTTAGTATGAGCACATACAAGGGGAGGATAGATAACTGGTCATTAAACCATCTACAAAAGAAATTACTCAAATAGCTAAATCCTGGAGCCTTTATAGAACAATAATCCTGCATCTGGAGCGAAGTCACTAAGACTCAACTTCTATTTCAACCAGTTGACTTGTGCCAAAGTGACCGGGGGCAGCAAAATGGTAATTATTTGATGTAAATTGTTCTTTAATTATTTTAACCTGTCTATTATCCAGACGGGCACCATATTGTTTGACAACCTGTGCCGCTGCCTTATTGGCCAAATCGATTGCCAACTGAGGTGCATATCCCTGAGTAATTGCATAGAGATAAGCTCCAGCAAACATATCACCAGCTCCTACCGTATCTACAGCCAATACAGGTGTTGTTGGAATAGCCATTATTTCACCATCTATAGCTAAAACAGCCCCACGACTTCCGCAAGTAACCACTAAATGGTTTGCTAAAGGTTGTAACAAACCAATGGCCGCCTCTAAATGATCCGTTTGAGTAAATAAAAGAGCTTCCTCTTCATTACAAAATAAAAGATCAACTCCACCATCAATGACTGCTAGTAATTCATTCTTGAAATAACGAACCATATTTGGATCAGATAGGGTTAAAGCAACCCTGGTATTGACAGTATTTGCATACCGTCGCGCAGTTAATAATGCATTTCTAGCGGTGGGTGAAGTAACTAAATAACCTTCGAGATAGATATATCGCGCTGCAGCAATCGCTTTTAAATCCAACGCCTCTGGGCATAAAGTTTCTGAAATACCCAAATGAGTATTCAGAGTTCGTTGCGCATCCTCTGTGACAAGTACAATACATTGCCCAGTTATACCAGACGACAGATTATTGACAGTTAAATTGCAATCAAGACCGAGGGCTTTTAACTCATGCAAAAATAAATAACCCGCCTCGTCGTTAGCAACTTTACAACTATAATAACCACGTCCACCAAACTGACTGAGAGCAATCATTGTATTGGCGGCAGAGCCGCCACATCCCCTATGACAAAACGAATCCGCTAAGGCTGTCATCAAGCGATGATGCGTTAGTTCATCTGTTAAAGTCATGACTCCTTTTTCTATCTGAAAATCTTCTAAAATCTGCTCATCAATTTTTGCTTCCCTATCCAATAGGGCATTTCCTACACCATAAACATGGTATTTTTTCATTAAGCTCTGATCTCCGTGAGGCTTGCCAACACTGACTCCGCAGCTTGCTGTGTCAATTGAATTTCTTCGTTTTGATGAGCAATAGACACAAAACCTGCTTCGTACATAGATGGCGCGAAATAAACTCCTTTTTGTAACATACCATGAAAAAATTGTTTAAATAAAGTTTCATCCGAGGAAGCAATATCCGCATAATCAAAAACTTGTTTTTTACGATTAAAACAAAAACCAAACATACCCCCCAAGGAGGAGTGACAAAATGGAATATTAAATGAAGCAGCAACCTCAGCCAAGCCTTCTACCATTGCAGTTGTATTAGCAGAAAGTCGCTCGTAAAATCCTGGCTTTTCCAATTCAGTCAAGGTCGCTAAACCAGCAGCCATCGCTAAAGGATTACCTGATAAAGTACCTGCTTGATAAACGGGCCCTTCAGGCGCTAAATGAGTCATAATTTCAGCCTTGCCACCCACTGCTCCAACAGGCATACCACCACCAATTACTTTACCAAGCGTCGTGAGATCAGGAATAATATTAAATAGTTGCTGTGCTCCACCTAAAGCCACCCTAAATCCAGTCATTACTTCGTCAAAAATTAATAACGCTTCATGAGCATCACATAAATCACGTAATCCTTGCAGAAAATCTGGTTTTGGTAATACAAAACCCATATTGCCGGCAACTGGCTCTATGATAATTGCAGCAATATCGCCAGGATATTGCTCAAACAGTTTTTCTGTTTGTTCAAGGCTATTAAAGTCAGCAGTGAGTGTATGTTCGGTTATACTGGCAGGTATGCCTGGCGTAGAAGGAATACCAAGAGTCAGTAAACCCGAACCTGCTTTTACAAGCAAACTGTCATTGTGACCATGATAACAGCCATTGAACTTGATAATTTTATTTTTACCAGTAAAGCCGCGTGCCAATCGAATAGCCGTCATTGTTGCTTCTGTACCAGAATTAACCATCCTTATCTTTTCGATAGCCGGCATTAGCGTCGTAATTTTTTGCGCAAGCCTGACTTCCAATTCAGTTGGCGCACCAAAACTCATACCGCTGCGCAAGGCAATACTAACTGCATCAACAACGCCAGGATGACAATGCCCTAAAATGAGAGGCCCCCAAGATCCTACATAATCGATATAATGTTTATTATCAGCATCAATTAAGTAAGCCCCTTTTCCCTGTTTAAAAAAGATTGGATCGCCGCCAACACCTTTAAAAGCTCTAACAGGGGAATTGACACCGCCAGGAATAACGGTTTGCGCTTGCGCAAATAATTGTTGAGAACTCCGCATGACCACTCCATCGTCTAGAATTAACCCGTTATTCTACAGTCTTTTTAGGGGGCTGACAAAAATTATAACAAATTTAGACTTTACATTAGTGCAGTCAATAGCTAAATTAGCCCCTTTAAAATATTGAGCGGCAGATATGCAAGATTACAAAAAATACATTTGTGTTATATGTGGTTTTATCTACGATGAGGCTGAAGGTTGGCCTGAAGATGGCATTCAAGCAGGCACGCGTTGGGAGGAAGTACCGGAAAACTGGTTCTGTCCTGATTGCGGAGCAGGTAAAGAAGACTTTGAAATGGTTGAAATAGATTAATCCTTAATTAGCAATCTTTCCCTGCCGTGAGGCTCCTCCTGACTCACGGCTAAAATGGCTTGAGTACCACCAAGAAAACGATAGCCAACAAAAATAAAGTCGGCAATTCATTAAAGATCCGGTAAAATCTTGCCCTCTTTTCGTTCTTGTCCTGAGCAAATTGCCTAACAAAACGCCCACAGAACAGATGGTAAAACCACAATAAAATCACCAAACTTACTTTTGCATGCATCCAACCTGCTTTTAAGTAGTACTGCCAATTGTAGCTAATCAGGGCCAAACCAAATCCCGTTGTTAATAAAGCAGCAGGCCAAGTTATTCCATAATACAAGCGCTTTTCCATAATTTTAAAACGTTCAATCGATATTTGATCGTTTGTATCAGCGTGATAAACAAAAAGACGAGGTAAATAAAAAAGACCGGCAAACCAAGCAACCATTGCGATAATATGAAGTGCCTTTACAATTAACATAGGCTATGACCTGTTTTTTCGTTTATGTTGACGAGAACGCCGAACAATATTAAGCACTTCAACACTTAAAGAAAAGCCCATAGCAAAATAAACATAACCACGTGGTACATGAAAAGAAAAACTATCAGCGACTAAAACCATACCAATTAAAATCAAAAAACTTAAGGCCAACATTTTAACTGTTGGATGCTTATCTATAAATTCGCTTACAGGTTCACTTGCATAAATCATAACTAAGATCGCACAGGTGATAGCAGCTGCCATGACCCAAAAACGAGTAGTCAGACCAATTGCCGTAAGAACACTATCCAAAGAAAAAACAATATCCATAACAGCAACTTGAAATACAACCACTTTAAAAGTGGGGTGTTTAGGACCTTTAGCTTGCAATTCCGTCTTGTCTTCCCCTACTTCATAATGTATTTCCTGTGTTGCTTTCGCTATTAAAAAGGCGCCGCCGGCAAATAAAAATAGATCGCGTATAGAAAAAGAAAATTCCCCATAGGAAACCAACGGATGCACTAATTTTACTAGCCAAACAGCTGAGCCAAGCAAAGCAATTCGAGTCATCCAGGCAAAAGTTAGCCCCCATCTTCTGGCGCTTTTACGTTGTTCGCGCGGTAATTTTTCTGTCAAAATAGACAAAAAAACAAGATTATCTATGCCTAGTACTATTTCTAAAATAACCAGCGCAGAAAGACTTAAAAGTATATCTAAAAATTCCATGTCATCACTTTAAAATATCAATATCAGCAGCCTTATTGTCACCCGAACTTATCCAAAGGTAAATGATTCACTTTCTAACCTATCTTAGCTATACTAACGCGCGATAAACAAGTTATACAGGTGACTAAATCATTAAGTTAATCAAAAAGCTGCTACGTAGATCCAGGACGAACCAATCACCTGTTGATGCCAGTTATATTATTCCACGCAGCCAACACCATATATCAAAAACAGATATCAGTGCAAATGCACTTAAAGTCTTGAATCGCCTTAATAGTGCTGGTTTCCAAGCCTTTTTAGTTGGCGGTAGCGTACGTGATCTTTTGTTGCGCAAAGTACCTAAGGATTTTGATGTTGCAACCAACGCAACTCCGAACCAGATAAAAAAATTATTTCGCAATGCCCGTATTATAGGACGACGCTTTAAGCTAGTGCATATTATTTTTCACCGCGACATTATTGAAGTAGCCACTTTCCGAGGCAGTGAAGGTGCAGATGAAGTTATTGAAGCGAATCAATTAACCAATGAGCGAGGCATGCTCGTTCGTGATAACGTGTATGGTACTCTCGATGAAGATGCCTGGCGCCGTGATTTCACCATTAATTCACTCTATTACAATATTGACGACTCTTCGATTGTTGATTTCACTGGTGGCGTCAATGATGTTAATCAGCATATCATTCGTATGATTGGTGACCCAACAACACGTTATCAGGAAGATCCCGTACGTATGCTGCGTGCAGTACGTTTTAGCGCTAAATTACATTTTAGCCTTGCTCCAGAAACAGCTGAACCTCTGCCACACTTAAGTTATTTGATTACCCATGTTTCTGGTTCGCGCCTATTTGATGAAATGACTAAACTATACCAATGTGGCGAAGCCGAAAACGTGCATCGTTTATTAATTCAGCATGGTTTATTTCCTCATCTTTTCGCCCAAACAGCAAAATTAATGGATAGTCACTATCCAGTGAATGCCTTAATAGGAATAGCATTAGAAAATACGGATACCCGCATTAGGGATAACAAGCCTGTTACACCCGCTTTTTTATTTGCCGTATTGCTATGGTTTCCTTTGCAAGCACGAACTGCGCTGTTGCAGGAAGAAGAGGGGCTAGATCCACTGCCTGCTTTAGAAAAAGCAATGTCACAAGTTATTATTGAACAAAATCAAGTTATAACAATTCCCAAACGTTTTAGCCAAATCATGCGAGAAATGTGGCTTTTGCAATACCGCTTTCCAAAACGTTTAGGTGGACGTGCCTTTAATTTATTGCAGCATCCAAGATTTCGCGCTGCGTATGACTTTCTCGCTTTGCGAGCTCTTGCAGGTGACGAAGAACTCGAGCTGGCGCAATGGTGGACTACCTTTCAGGATGCATCTGAAAGTGAGCAAACTGAGATGATTGCAACACTTGCTCCTGCCGCTCCACGCAAACCGCGAAAACGTCGCAAACCCAAAGCAGCAAGACCCGAATGATTTCCTGTTATCTAGGATTGGGAAGCAATCTGCGATCGCCCCAACGTCAATTACGACAAGCTCTAACTGCTTTAAGAGGTTTGCCATCTACACAAGTTATCAAAGTAGCAGGCTTTTATCGTAGTAGTGCTTGGGGAAGAAAAGCACAACCAGATTATTACAATACTGTAGTGGCTCTGCAAACGAGCTTAACGCCTGAACAATTATTAATGTTTTGCCAAAAAATAGAGCGTCAGCAAGGTCGTATACGAAAAATACGTTGGGGCTCACGTACACTTGATATCGATATCTTGCTATTTGGCACAAGAAAAATTAACTCCACGAAAATAACGGTTCCGCATCCAGGATTACATTTGCGCGACTTTGTTTTTGTCCCTTTGCTTGAGCTATCCCCCAAGCCTGCAGTCATGGCTAACAACAACCTTTCTAAGCTTATTAAAGAAAGTAAGTTTTGCTCAACAATCAAGCAATAAAATTCATTGTTGTTTTTCCTGTTCATAAACTACACTTACGATATCAAGCAGTTATTAAGCGAGGGAATCGTGTATACATCTATACTGCATGCAACCGATTTGAGTGAAAACCATTTTGATATGTGTAAACAGGCCGTAAAAATTGCTCATCTATTTGGAGCTACCCTTCACTTACTGCATGTCATTGAACCCCCGCCTAGTCTACAGCTGGCACAGGGACTTGGGTTTGCTGAATTTGATAGCCCGGTTAAAGATGACGCGCAAGCTGTTATGAATGTTTTGGGCGAAGCACTTGGCATCCCTCCTGAGCAACAACATGTTGAAATAGGCTCAATCAAAATGAATGTATTGGATAAAGTAAAAGCCTTAGGATGTGGACTCATAATTATTGGCAGCCACAGCCCAAACGCACTGCCAGCTTTTCTGGGAAGTACAGCACATGCTGTGGTGCATCATGCTCCTTGCGATGTTTTAACGATACGAAACAAGATATAATTATTGGGATTTTTCTCCTTAGGAAAGAGCTCGGCATGAGTGTATAACACACTCTTTATTTTTTAACGATCCTTAGAGATAAAACACGACAAGGCTTAAGTTTTCTTTATCTTCAGTTTCATTAACCTCCAATATAATATCATTACCAATGAGTGATAACTTTAAAAGATAAAGATATGCCTGCCTTTCTTTATAGGAAGGATATTTTCTCTAAAAGGTTTTTCTGAATTGCCTTTCTTCGTTATAAATAGCATTTTAAAGAAATAATATTCTCTTTTTGCTCTCATAACTACAGTGTGTTCTTCGCATACTAGCAACAAAGATTTCCGGTGCTTGATAAACGCCTGGCATTAATTACTGAAGAGGAATGAGACTTCTTTTTGCTTAACTCTAGTCGCATTTCACACTCAAATAATAGGTTTACTCTTAATGAAACTACCTCTTTTTAACACGTTTCATAAGCCTTTTTTTCTTCTTGACTTGGCGTTCGGTCAACTTGTTCTTTTTATCTTTAAATGGATTGCCTCCACCTTTAAATTCAAGTTTTAAAGGCGTACCGACTAACCCTAAATGAGCCACAAAGGCATTCGTAAGATAACGCTTGTAACTATCTGGCAAAGAATCCAACTGATTCCCATGGATAACAATAAGTGGCGGGTTATGACCACCAGTATGAGCATATCGTAATTTAATTCTTCGACCATGCACCATCGGCGGGGTATGTTGACTCACCAAATCTTGCAGTAAACGAGTCAATTTTGGTGTTGAAAAAGCCTGTATTGCTGATGCATAAGCTTCTTCAATATCCTTGAATAATAGGCCAACACCACTACCGTGCAAAGCGGAAATAAAGCGAATTTTGGCAAAATGAACAAAATGCAGGCGACGATCCAGTTCAGAACGAACCTGTTCTTTGTGTTCCTCATCCAAGCCATCCCATTTATTAACCGCTACAACCAGGGCCTTACCTGACTCAATGATAAAACCCAACAAATGCATATCCTGCTCGGTTAATCCTTCTCGGGCATCTAAAAGCATCATACAAACGTGAGACTCTTTTATTGCCTGAAGTGTCTTGATTACCGAAAATTTTTCAATTTTCTCATCAACTCGTGAACGCCTACGTACGCCAGCTGTATCAATTAAAACATATTCTTTTTCATCGCGCTTAAATGGAATAGCAATACTGTCACGGGTAGTGCCAGGCATATCATAGACAACAACTCGCTCTTCACCCAGGATACGATTAATCAACGTAGACTTACCAACGTTGGGTCTACCAGCAAAAGCAATTTTAATTGCCTTAACATCTGAACTTTCTTCTCCAACGGGTTCAAAATCTTTGGTTAAAGTCTGCAATAAAGAATGCATACCGCGACCATGGGTTGCAGAAACGGGATGTACTTCACTGAACCCTAAGGACTGAAACTCAGAACAGGCTATTTCTTCATCTAAGCCATCAGTTTTATTTACAATCAGGTAAACAGGTTTGCTAATCTTACGTAAACGTTGGGCGATATTTTCATCAATTCCTGTTAACCCAGCTCTGCCATCAACTAAAAACAAAACAGTATTTGCTTCCTCCAAAGCTGTTTCTGATTGCTTTGACATCAAGGCATCAACAGCCAAATCATCAACACCAACTCCACCGGTATCAATCACAATAAAGGGCTTATTTTCAAACTCAGCCTGACCATACTGCCTATCGCGTGTCAAACCAGGATAATCTGCAACGAGAGCATCCTGAGTCCGGGTTAATCGATTAAACAGTGTCGATTTTCCTACATTAGGACGACCAACAAGAGCAATAACAGGAATCATTCATTTAACTCACAGAAAAACGGCTTAATTTACCATTAGCGGCCATTACATAAATATTGTTACCAATAACAGAAGGAGCCGTATTAATCGCACTGCCAAGTTGCGCGCGTGAGATCAAATTACCACTATCGGTTGCGAGAATGTGTAGATAGCCGGTCTTGTCTCCAACCACTAAACGATTCCCCATTAGCACTGGTTCAGTAAGCCCATGAGCCTTCAGTGCTACCTGCTTCCAGTTAACTTGACCATTTTGGCGGTTAATAGCCCAAATTACATCATCACTATCAGTTAAAAACACTGTTTTACTATCCATCGTGATATTTCGATAAACAGATGCTGGTTTACGCCATATAAACTGTCCATCGGTGAGAGAGAGTGCACCGACATAACCTTGGTAACTGGCGAGATAAACAACTTGTCCACGCACAATTGGGTCTGCGTCAATATCTACCAAGCGCTCAACATCACTTGCACCGCTTGCATAAGCGATACTGCGTTGCCACACCAGACGACCAGTTTGGAGATCAACAGCATCCATCCTACCATCAGAATACCCTACCAAAGCCAACTTATTGTCAAAAATAACCGGTGAAGAACTCGCTTTTAAAATTAAACTGGGCGCTCCATGATCAGAGATCCACAGTTTTTCGCCTTTTACAATATCGAAAGCATACAGATTACCGTCGATAGTTTTAGCAATGACTTTATTATTGGCAATAACTGGTTTGGACAAAACTTCTCCAGACACTTTATTTCGCCATAACTCACTTCCATCAACCTGTTTCAACAAAATAATATTTGATGTGTCAGTTCCTACCGCAATAGCTCCCTCAGAAACGGTTGGACCACTTACTATTCCGCTATCCAGTTTTTTAGACCAGAGCACTTTACCGGAGTTTTTATCAACAGCTTGTACTATACCGCTTGTGTCAGCAGTGTAGATAATATTCCCTCTAATCTCCGGTTTTAGTTTTAAATTAGAGTTATTTTTTTGGGTCCCACCAGCAGGAACCGACCATTTTTCAATTAAACTTACTTTGGTTTTAAGAGGTTCTAAAGGCGTTGGTGTGGGTGTGTTGTCCTTACCCAACATATAATCATCAACCTGGGTGCAGGCTTGTAATAATGCGCAGACGCCTAAAACCACCAATTTTTTGTTAATAAGCAACATATGACCTCTTTATATCAAGCAGCTTGTAAAGCATTGTTTTTGGTTTTCATGGATTGAGTAAGAGCAGCTAATTCATTTGTTTTCATTTCCAGGAAAAGGTTACCCATACCATTTGTTCGCACTTCCGTAATCGCTTCTTTATAAGAAACGATCGCTTGTTGATATTTTCCTGTAGCCGCATAAATATCACCTTTTAACTCATTAACAACAGGCATATAAGCCATATCATCAATTGTAGTTAGTTCGGCAAGCGCTTTATCATACGCTTTTTCTGCAGCAAACAAACGCGCAATACGAATTTTCGCCACCTGCTTCAGGGCTGTCATTTTTGAATTTTTAGCTACATAGTCTAAATTTTCTCTAGCCTTTTCATATTTTTCACGCGTAACAAAGAGTTTGGCTAAGGCCAAACGAGCCGCATCTGCATATACTGTATCACTGTATTCATTCATGAGTTGGTTAGCATAGGAGCGGACACCTTTATTGTCCTGGTTAGAAAAAGCGACCATAAGATGCTCGTAAGCATTGGATGCTTGCATACTCATTTTAGACTCATGCCAGTTCCAATATTTAAAACCTGCAACAGTTAATAACACTAACGACAAGATCACAGTAATCACATTACTATACTTGTTCCACCATTTTTTAATTGCTTCTAACTGCTCTTCTTCTGTCATATAAACCGACATAATTATCTCCCACTACCTTCCCAGACAGTCTTGTAAGTACTTGCTCAATTCCCGTTGTGGAATGGTTGCCTGTTCTTCATGACTACGCAAATTTTTAACCCCAATTACTCCTTGCCTAACCTCATCTTCCCCGAGGATTAACGCAAACTCAGCCCCACTCTTGTCCGCTTTTTTAAATTGACTTTTAAAACCGCCTCCTGCCGTATTAGTAATCACTTGCCAGTTTGGGTTTGTATTTCGCAACTCTTCAGCAAGCAATAAAGCCTGACTCATCGCGTCCGCACCTGCTGCAATAATAAATAACGCTTTGGGTTCCTGGATCTCTATTGTTGGAGAGTTTTGTAATAATAACAGTAAACGTTCAGCACCCATGGCAAAACCAACTGCCGGTGTCGCATTGCCTCCCAGCTGCTCAACCAGGACATCGTAACGTCCTCCCGCACAAACTGTAGCCTGACTCCCCAGTTGATCAGTAACCCATTCGAAAACCATATGGCCATAATAATCCAAGCCACGAACCAATAAAGGATTAACAGAATAGGCTATACCCATTTTAGTAAGGCCTTCGCATAAATTAGCAAATCGCTTTTGGCTCTCCGGACCAAGACTATCCATTAGTTTAGGTGCTTTACCCAGCAAAGCCTGCATGTCAGGATTTTTACTATCAAGAATACGTAATGGATTTCTATCCAAACGCCGTTTACTATCCTCATCGAGCTGATCAAAATGGGTGGTAAAATAATCAACCAATTCCTCTCTATACTGTTGCCGCTCACTTAACTCTCCGAGGGTGTTAATTTGTAAATGAACCAGGCTACTAATTCCCAAAGCAGTCCATAAACGCTGGCAGATTGCAATGAGTTCCAATTCGATAGCTTCACCCTCTATACCCAAGGCTTCAACACCAAACTGATTAAATTGCCTGTAACGCCCTTTCTGCGGTTTTTCATGCCGAAACATTGGTCCCATATACCAAAGTTTTTGCTGCTGATTATGTAACAAGCCATGTTCCAGACAAGCACGAAGACAACCCGCAGTACCTTCTGGCCTTAGAGTCAAACTATCACCATTCAAGTCGGTGAACGTATACATCTCTTTTTCAACAATATCAGTTACTTCACCGATAGTGCGTTTGAATAATTGCGTACTTTCCACCAAAGGAAAACGAATTTCTTGATAACCGTATTGCAACAAACACTGGATGAAAATTTTTTCAAGCAAGCGCCACAACATCGTTTGATGAGGTAAAACATCATTCATACCCCTTACAGCTTGAATTCTCTCACCCACCATGTGTCTCCAAAGGTGTAGCCGGGCCAGATGGGCTGGGGCTAGTTGAAAGCATAGAGCGCATTTTTGATAGATCTGTTAAACGAATATCCGTTTCGGCCTTATTCGATAAGGCGTCAGTATGAGTATTTTTTGCAGTAAACAATTGCTGACTATCTTTATTTTTTTGCCACCAAATACTTACAGCAACAATCACAGCAATAGCAACCAAACTGGTTAACCAACGCACCAGACGTTCTCCTTTATTCGATTCCCGCTTACTTTGCCACAATGCTTTCTCAGGCTTTGCTTCCGTTGAATAGAGACTATTAAAGGTTTCCAAGAGCGGCTGCGATGGTATCCCAAGTAACTTGGCATAAGCATGGATATAACCCTTAATAAAAACAGGTTCTGGCATTTGCTGGTAATCATCGGCTTCCAACAATTCAATAAGTCGAACTCGCAAATGCAATTTAGCTGCAACATACTCCTGGCTATAGCCCTTTTTTTCACGTACACGAGCTAACTGCAAGCCAGGATTTTCTCGATTACCGTTATGAATTTCATCCATTGCTACTATCGTATTCATTTTTTGCTCCGGTATAATAGTCCGTATAATTAGTCAATCTAGCCAAACGCTGTTTATACTCCCCTTCAATATTCCTTTTTCCTGCTTGACGCGCTGCTTCCACACCCATTGCAAGTATGTTAGGGTCAGTCAATGAAAGCGCAGGATATTTTTGCATATATTCCAATGCCTTACTTGCATGTTTCTCTTTAAGCTCGATAGCAGCTAACTCGTAAAGCGCTTGTTTTCGACGCGGATCCTGTTGCAATGCCTTTAAATAATAATGTTTCGCCTTAGAATAATCAGGTACTGCCGCCGCACATAATCCAGCATTTTCATAGGCTGCAGCTGTATGAATGTAGTGAATATCATTCGCTGCTTTTAGAAAATAACGTTCTGCCTCTTTATAATGCCCAAGGCGACATAAAAAAGTTCCATAATTATTCAGTTGGGCACCACTATCTGGCGCCAGAACTAAAGCCTTCTGGTAGAACACCTGCGCTTTCCTTACTTCCCCTGTTTTTTCAAGATAATAAGCCATCGCTACATTCACATCAGCGGAATCAGGCGCCAAGTCCAGTGCGGTAAGCAACTTCCGCTTTGCTCGTGGCCTATCACCCTGTTTTAAATAAGCCAAACCAAGCTGAGTATTATAGGATGCTGCCTCATTACGTTTCTGTAGTTGTTCTGCCCTTATGTCATTATTCTGTTGACAAGCTTGTAACAACAGGAAAATTAACCAAGGTAAAAAGCGTAATAAGTTCAACACAATTGTCACATGGCATTAAAGGATTGGCCATTATAACCGTGAACAGATAAATTTAAAAAGCTTTATGCACTCTTTTCGTCAATCTCGTTAGTGGCCGTCTTAGGCACAAAGTGTAATTTTTGCCAGCGCCTAGAGCGACTTGTTCTATCCTTTACCTCGCCAGCCAATTGACCACAGGCTGCATCAATATCATCGCCTCTTGTTTTACGTGTAATCGTGTTAATTCCTTTGGCTATTAGCTTTTCCCGAAAGGCATCAATAGTCGCTTGCGAAGAACGTTGATATTGCGTCATAGGGAAAGGATTAAAAGGTATTAGATTCACTTTCGCAGGAACATCGCGCAATAATTTAATCAATTGGGCAGCATGCTCAGGCTGGTCATTAACCCCTTTAAGCATCACATATTCAAACGTTACCTTTCTTTTAGGTTCATTTTTAAAATAGCGTTTGCATAAAGCCATTAATTCTGCCAAGGGATATTTTTTATTGATAGGCACTAATTCGTTACGCAATTCATCGTTAGGTGCGTGTAAGGAAACAGCCAGTGCGACTGGGCTGGCTTCACGCAAACGCTCTAATTCTGGCAAAACACCGGAAGTACTCAGAGTAACCCGTCGCTTGGATAAACCGTAGGCAAAATCATCCATCATGATATCCATTGCCGCTACAACGTTATCAAAGTTGAGCAGAGGCTCGCCCATCCCCATCATGACTACATTGGTAACTCGCTTATCATGTGCTCCATTCTGTTGTGATAATTCACGCACAGCTAACCAGACCTGGCCGATAATTTCCCCTGTACTCAAATTTCGATTAAACCCTTGTTTAGCAGTGGAACAAAAGCTGCAATTTAATGCGCAACCAACTTGCGATGATACACAGAGAGTCCCCCGCGTTGCTTCAGGAATAAAAACAGTTTCTATACAATTCCCACAATCCAACTTCAGTAACCACTTATGAGTGCCATCAGCAGATTTCTGGCAAGTTACAATTTCTGGTAAACGAATTTCAGCCAGCAGGCTAAGCCGCTCTCGGAGCGACTTACCCAAATTAGTCATTTGCGAAAAATCATGAAAACCAGCCTGATGGATCCATTGCATTACTTGCTGCGCACGATATGGCTTATCACCAATCTCATTAAAAAAATTGCGCAGTTGCTGATAATTAAAATCCAACAAATTGATTTTTTGACTCATCACATTACCTCAAACAACAATTATCTTTTGCAAATTTCATGTGGTTCGAAGAAATAAGCAATTTCTTGAGCAGCCGTTTCAGGACTATCAGAACCGTGAACTGCATTTGCATCAATGCTGTCAGCAAAATCAGCACGAATAGTACCTGCATCCGCCTTCTTAGGATCAGTCGCGCCCATTAAATCACGATTTTTGATGATCGCATTTTCGCCTTCTAAAACCTGAATCATTACAGGACCTGAAATCATAAAAGACACTAAATCGTTAAAAAAAGGACGCGCTTTATGAACAGCATAAAATCCTTCTGCCTGTGTTCGAGAAAGATGCATCATTTTTGCAGCCACAATGTTTAAGCCAGCTTTCTCAAAGCGAGAATAAATTTGGCCAATGACTGATTTAGCCACTGCATCAGGTTTGATGATAGATAGGGTTAACTCTTTTGCCATAACGCACTCCAATTTTCTAAGATTAAAGCGCGGTATTATACACGATCTGATAGCGTAGTAGCCAATATAAATTCATTGTTCGCCAAGATCGGCATCAAAATAGAGTGATTCACGGTTCTCTTCTGTTTGTTCCGGATTTACACGATATTCTGGTAGTAATTGAATCAATTCATTGACTCGTAGTATCAAATTATAAAAATCAGTACGGTATTGGCGCAAACTTCGCCCAGCATCCGAAACACGCTCTATAAAATTCACCAAAGATGCCTCTATTGACTCAGCAAATTCAGTTAACTTGACAAGCTCCTCCACGATTAATTGTTTAAGTTCATTTCCTATGCTTTGACCCAAAATTTTTTCCAAATCACCCCAGATACTACTCTTAAAGCTGACGGTTTCTCCCGGCGCAGTATTTTCTTTAATAATCAAGTGATTAATTGCCTGAATAATTTTTTCATCACTTTTATCTCCGCCAACTAACGGCAAAGCAGGCTTAATTTTTTTTGCAATACCTTGAAGAATTTTTTTCCATTCAGAAGCATGCTTGATAAGACTATGCTGGCTTTCGGCAATCAATTTATCCTGAGCAAATTCCAATTGATGAAATTCATCCCCCATTTCTACAAGTTTTTTACGCATCGCCTCCAAATCATCTCTGGTCAAACCACCAGGCGATTCCTCATCTTTGGCCGTTTCACCGGACAGCAAATAATCAACAAACAATTTTTGTGCATAAACCTGATAATCATGGGCTTGCTGCAAGATAATCCCGTTAAATACGTTTTTCATGGGAACACGTAGCAAACGATGATAAAAATTATTGGGGTTTTTGACCGCAGCAAACAGATCTTCTTGCGGGAGTTTAATTTTACATTTTTCTAAAATACGTTCTGCGGTTATTAAACCATAGGTTGAATACCACATTGACAAATCGCTTTCTGCTTGTTTTTCGCTCATTATTCATCCAACTTGATTTTGCAACAGACTGTGATATAACGCACTCTTATCAAATAGTATAATGTATATTTCTCATGCTAAGCTCACTTACCAATGAATTGCAAATTTTAATTGATTTTATTCGTACACCCACCCCTACTGCCTGGTTGGATGCTGCTGTATCAAACTTAACAACCTTACTGGTGGATCACGCACATTGTGAGCGAAAAGCAGCAGCCACAGCAATCAATTTCATTAGTAAATACCCGGAGAAGCAAGAGTTAGTCGCAGTTATGTCTCCTTTGGCGCGTGAAGAATTACTACATTTTGAAAAGGTAGTCAATTTGCTGAAGGCGCGGTCCATTAAATTTGGACCTCTTCATCCCTCTAATTATGCACAACAAATGCATCGTTTTGTACCCAAAGAAAATACCCGGGAGCGTTTACGTGATCAATTAATTATTGGTGCACTTATTGAAGCACGATCTTGTGAGCGCTTTAACGCTTTGATTCCTAGACTGGAAGATGACGAGTTAAGTAGATTTTATAGTTCGCTTGTGAAATCTGAAGCACGCCATTTTCAAGATTATTTGCATCTGGCAAAACTTTATGGAGGCGATATTAGCAAGCGGCTGGATTTTTTTATTACCGTCGAAAACGAACTAATTAATAATACTGATCAGGTATTCCGTTTTCACAGCGGAATACCTATCTAAAACGAGGGTCAACAGACCTTATTATATGGTCATTCCAGAGCGTGGCTCTTGAGGTGGCTCATATTTCATATTGATATTATAGCGTCCTTCCATAAAGCTTTTTAAGCCAGTATTAGCCGGTTGGTCAGGCGCCCTGCCTTCACTAAGCTCTTTGAATTGTGCTGTAGTCATGATTGCGTTAGTGGGTGGCTGTCCTCCCAGGCTCTCTGTTTGTTTTAATACGACCTTGCCAGGATGATTAGGATCGGGTTGATTGGTATAGCCGTGTGTTTTTGCCCATGCAACCAATCCCGCATCAAAACGCATTTGCTCCGCTTCTCCAAAAGGCTCTCCATCTTTGGTCGCGCAAGAAACCAAATGCCCTTCGTCGTCGACATTCACACTAAATTTAACATCAGGGACTCTTGTTCCTAAACCAAGTGCACTACCAACACGGGTGTTACCAACTTTATCGGAAACGAGCGCGCCTACACCCTCAGCGAATTGCCCTATTTCCTTGTTATAAGGTACCAGTGAGACCAGCGGTTTTAGAACTAAATCATTGCCTGCTTCTGCTACAAATTTCAACATTCCCACTGCTGCATAGTCACTATCACCAATCGGATCCAGCGACATAGCCATAGCCAAGTCCATCATTGTATTAACAATGGCGTTCATACCAGAAACCCAATCATTATAGCCTTTCATCCCATCGCCCATGAGAGTATCAGCATTTTTATTAACTTTATCCCAGTAATCCTTCCCTTTAGCACGCCGTTTTTCCCTACCCATATTATTTAATTCTTCTTTCATCTGCTGCTGCTTTGCTCGTTGCTCATTTTGCAGCATGCCTTGTAAAGCACCCTCGTCCTCCTTGGCTGCTAATGTCTTGATTTGTTCCTGTTTCGTTTCTTCAGGAGTTGGCATAGCGAGATACCTCTATTAATTCCAGTTGATTAAAAAATATACCTATTGATTCATCATAACACAGAAGCATGGGGTTGTCATCCCAATCACTTAGCACATATTGACTATACATAATTTCATTATAACAATGATTTATTAAGCCTGGCTTATGTGTATGCCCATGAATTAAATTAGCTACTTTATATTTCTGCATATGTTCTATCATATCCGATACAACGACATCCATTTTACTATAGGGTTTACTTCGATTTGTTTGACTGTGTTGTCTGATCTTGCTAACTAATTGAGCCCGGACTTTATAGGGAAAACGCAAAAAAAAGTGGCTAAACCATCGATTTCGCGTTAAACGTCTAAACCATTGATGGCCTTTATCATTAGTACAGTATCGATCCCCATGAACTAATAATATTCTCGTATCACCTAATTGGATAATGGCAGGCTCAGGAAGAATAATCATTCCCGCCAAATCAGCAAACGCTTTTCCTAGCAAAAAATCACGATTGCCGTGCATAAAATAGATAGTTACTTGTTGTTGCGATAACCAGAATAGACGTTTTGCGATCGATTTGGACCAGGAATCAATACTATCGTCACCAGCCCAGGCATGAAAAAAATCACCTAGAATATAAACAACCTTGGTATTTTGCGCTGCCCATTCGATAAAGCGATTAAAGCGTGCTGTAATTAAAGACGCTTCGGGGTGTAAATGTAAATCCGAAATAAACACTGCAGCCAAACGATCGTCAGGCTTCTTTGTCGTGGCGGTCATCAGCGGTCGTTTTTCAATGCTTCGCAGAGGCTGTTTAGACGAGTAGATGATACCACCATGATCCAAATTTAAACCATTTTGCTTAAATCGAACAAAGCGCAGCATACGTTCTATCATAGAGGCTCTATACAAATATGCTCATCTTGTAAATAGACCTGGCAAGGCCCGGAATGAGGCTCAATCGCATCACTTAAACGATAAAAACCCGCAATAGACACCAACTCAGCCTCTAAAGATTGGCAGAAAATTCTTGCTTGCGTATCCCCGGATAGACCAGCCAATGCCCTACCACGCAAACTACCATAAACATGAATATTGCCATCTGCAAGCAGCTCCGCACCATGGCTGACTGAGGCTGTAATTACCAAATCACCGCCCTTACTCACTACTTGCTGTCCCGAGCGGACAGGCGTTGTTTGCAACTTGGTTTTGGACGATTCACTCACTGCCGTTGACTCGCCAGAAGGCTCTTCAATCAACGGTTTATCGTGAGTAGATGAAGCATGCAAAACAGCTAATCCCTGGCATTGAGCAATCGTTGTCAGCAAAGGATTCGCACCCTGAATAGCGACCGGTAACAAATTGTACTCGCGCATACACTGACACAAGTCCTGCAGATCAACATCATTTTCCTCGAGAACACTGCAGTCCAAAACAATCGGTGTTCTATCAAAGAGGCGAGGTGCTTTGGCGACTATTTCATTTAGTTGCTGTTCAAATAATATTCTATTACTGGATAATAATTGTAAAACAGTAAAAGTATATAATCTGCCTTTAAGTTTAAATGCTTGTGATTTCAATAAATTATCCGCCATAACTCCGATATCCATCACCTTGTTTTTTGTTTATACTATCACGAGGGGATCAATAACAGAAGGACATCAACGTGGATAAAGTCTGGTTAGAACACTATCAAGCAGGCGTTCCTTATGAAATCGATAGCAGTAAGCACTCATCTATTGTTGCTTTATTTGAAGATTCATGCCGCCAGTATTCTGAACAAATAGCCTATGTCAACTTAGGTTGTGAGTTGAGTTACAGTGAACTAGAGCTTAAAAGTCGTCAGTTTGCGATATACCTGCAACAACTTGGTTTAAAAAAAGGCGCACGCATTGCGCTCATGATGCCTAATTTATTGCAGTATCCTATTGCCTTGTTCGCAGCCTTAAGAGCAGGTTTCGTTGTTGTTAATACCAATCCTCTCTATACGTCGGATGAGGTAGCCCACCAGATGAATGACTCAGGGGCAGAAGTGATTATAGTGCTGGCTAATTTTGCTAAAACGGTGGAAAAGGCCTTGGCTCATATGACTACTGTTAAACATGTCGTTATTACCCAAATTGGCGATATTTTCCCGCTCTTTAAAAGAGTCATTGTCAATGCAGTTGTCAAATATATTAAAAAAATGGTTCCTAACTATAGCATCCCCCATGCAACTCGCTTCAATGACGCATTAGAACTAGGGAAACAGGGTCATTTACAAGAAGTAAAATTGAACCATGAAGACATTGCTTTTCTACAATACACTGGAGGTACTACCGGCGTTGCCAAGGGAGCTATCCTCACTCATGGCAATATGGTAGCCAATGTACTGCAAGCTTCCGCCTGGATATCCCCTTTAAAGGTTGATAGCCAAGATATCATTATTACCGCACTTCCCCTCTATCATATTTTTTCTCTTACTGCCAATTGCCTGACTTTTCTAAAAGCCGGCGCTAAGAACATCTTGATAACCAATCCACGTGATATTCCTCATTTTATTGCCGAGATAAAAAACAGCGGTTTTACAGCAATTACCGGTGTTAATACTTTATTTAATGCTCTTTTAAATCACCCTAATTTCAAAGACATTGATTTTTCAAAGCTCAAACTTGCCCTCTCAGGGGGGATGGCCTTACAAAAAAGCGTCTCGCTTAAATGGCGTGAAACCACTAAAACTCGTGTATTGGAAGCCTATGGCTTAACCGAGACCAGTCCTGCTGTAACTATCAACCCTATGTACCTGGAAGAATATAATGGCAGTATAGGCCTGCCTCTGCCGTCGACAGACATTTCCATTAGAGACGAAATGAATCACGAAGTCGATTTTGATAAAGCGGGTGAATTGTGTGTTAAGGGGCCGCAGGTTATGCGCGGTTATTGGCAACGTCCAGACGAAACAGCTTTGGTCTTTACTCCGGATGGTTTTTTAAAAACAGGGGATATTGCCCGCATTGATGAAAAAGGATTTATTTATTTAGTTGATCGTAAAAAAGATATGATCGTCGTGTCAGGTTTTAATGTCTACCCTAATGAAGTTGAGCAGGTTATTGGCATGCACCCAGGCGTTCTTGAAGTAGGTGTGGTGGGGGTTATAGACTCTGAATCAGGTGAACGGGTAAAAGCTTGTATTGTTAAACGAGACCCTGCACTGACTGAGGAAGCCATCATTGCTCATTGCCGCGAACATCTTACGGCTTACAAAGTGCCTAAAATTATTGAATTTTACAAGGAATTACCAAAAACAAATGTTGGTAAAATTTTACGCCGAGCCCTAAAGGATAAAGAAAATAAAGAAAACGAAGAAATCAGTATTGCTTAATACCTTATCTCTCCATTGCTCATTCCCTGTTTTTTAAAAGCAGGGATGATACTTCTACTCCATCACTCGCTTTTTGCTTAACTGCATCATAATACGCGCTGTTGCACCCCAGACAAAATAAGTACTAGCCATATATTGATAGCTTTTAATATCTACTCCATAACGCTTCACAGTAACCTCTTGATAATTCGACAAATTACTAACTTCGGCAAGAGGTAGACTAAACACAGCTGACACCTCCGCTAAATTAGCTTTATAAGGATCTATTGATTCAATAGTAACCAACCATGGTTGAATAATATAACCGGTTAAAGTACGCTCAAGAGCCATACTTCTTTGCAACTGTATGCGAGAGGAATCTATATCCAACTCCTCTCTTAACTCGCGTAAAGCAGTTGCATACAAATTATCATCACCTTCTTGCCAACGACCACCGGGAAAACAAATTTCGCCTGGATGTTCAGGCATCTCCGTGCTTCGTTGAGTTAACACTAAAGAGTCAGTGGTTAAATCGTGCATCACTATTACGCCAGCCTCTTTCGGAGTTTCTAATTTATTCACTTATTAATCCATTTACAATTGCGGCAATTTTTGTGAAACATTCACGATACTCATCTTCCCAGTTGGAATCAATCACGATGCCGCCACCTGCCGCTAAATGCAAAACGTCATTACAAGCGGTTACAGTACGTATGGCAATATTGCTATCAAAGCGGCCATGTCGAGAAAAATAACCTAAACTACCACAATATACACCACGAGAGTAAGGTTCTTGTTCCGCAATAACATGCATGGACTCTAATTTGGGTGCTCCTGTAATAGACCCTCCTGGAAAGCAGGCTTCTATTGCTTGCCAGGAACTAATACCATCCTGACTTCGCGCTTCGATATGACTGACTAGATGATGCACCGATTGATAACTTTCCACCTCACATAAAGCATTTACCCGTACAGATCCTGGCCGCGCAATTTTGCCTAAATCATTACGTAACAAATCTACGATCATAATATTCTCAGCACGATTTTTACTACTTGCTAACAACCGCTCCCGCAATAGTGCATCATCCCAATAATTGGCAGCTCGTCTTTCAGTTCCTTTTATAGGGGATGTTAATAAATGCCCTTGATCGCCAGTTAGAAATCGTTCTGGTGAAAAACTAAGAAGATCCCCTGAGTTAGTACGCATAAAGGCACAATACGGTACGGGATTAGTTAATCTTACCCGTTTATACATTTCCCAAGAATCGCCCTCGTAACAGGCATTAAAAGGCTGTGTATAATTCACTTGGTAACATCGACCTTGTTGCAAATCCTGATAAATGCTTTTAAATGCTTCTTGGTACTCTGCTTTGCTAAGTAGCGGTGCAAAGAAGCCACTCCAACTAAACGACTTACACTGTTGCGTTCTGCCCTGCCATAGCATTTTTATTTCTTCGACAATTGAAGCGGTGTCGGTGCAACTATTCGCTGCAAATAAACTGACTTTCTTTAACCTATGATCAGTAATAATAGCCCAATCATACAATCCCATATCCACCAGAGGCATATCAGTCAATGTAGGTTGTGTCGTCGAATTAATACCCGCCAGACTTGCAGCAAAATCATAAGAAAAATAACCAATTGCTCCACCTTGAAAAGGTAAATCGATATTGGAGGAAATTAAAGGAACTCGCTTTTGTAATTCCTTAAATGGATTACATAAATTAGTTAGGTGACGCTCGACTCTGAATTGTTCATAAGGATAGGCACTAAGAATATCATAACGCCCTCGAACTCTGTCACTACTCTCCAAGAGTACAAAGCCGGGCAATTGACTCATTTTTTGATAATTTCCTATGAGATTATCATTATATTCTAAAGGGAAGATACTCAACAATAACACCCTGATTTCTAGGTTATAATTTGCAAAACTCTAAATGACTAGCAGCGCAATTATAACTTATTTTTTAACAGTCATAACCGGAATTAATCAGCTTTTTCACCAGCGTATTACAGAATTGTAAACATAATCTGGTTTTTGCAAAAAATTGTGAGTATTCTATGGCGGCGTTGTTAACAAGGAGACAAGCCGTGACAACAGTTGCTCGATTTGAAATACCTTTCACCCAAATTATTAATGAACAAGGTGAACCTTGCGTTACCCTGCCTTCTTTTGCTAGCGATAAAACGTTGTTACAAGAACTCTATCGCATCATGGTACGTACAAGAACCTTTGATAAAAAAGCAATTGCCTTGCAACGTACTGGTAAGATGGGGACTTATGCCCCCATTAACGGTCAAGAGGCCATTTCAACAGCGATAGGTCACGCTATGCGACCAGAAGATGTATTCGTTCCCTACTATCGTGATTATGCTGCCCAATTTCAACGCGGCGTAAAAATGTCAGAGATTCTAGCTTACTGGGGAGGTGATGAGCGGGGTAGTCAATTCGCTTGTGATTCAGAAGATTTGCCCATCTGCGTGCCTATTGCCTCACAATGCTTACATGCGGCAGGTGTTGCTTTTGCATTCAAATACCGAAAGCAAGCACGCGTTGCGGTGGTATGTCTTGGTGAAGGAGGTACCTCAGAGGGTGATTTCTACGAAGCAATGAATGTAGCAGGAACCTGGAAATTACCTGTGGTTTTTATTGTTAATAATAACCAATGGGCTATTTCAGTGCCACTTTCCAAACAAACAGCCAGTCAAACTGTTGCTCAAAAAGCCATTGCTGCTGGATTTGCAGGTACCCAAATAGATGGCAATGACATACTTGCTTGTCGTCAGGTTATCGGTGAAGCAATAGAAAAAGCACGTCTTGGCCAAGGACCCACTTTAATTGAAGCGTTAACTTATAGGCTCTGCGATCATACGACAGCTGATGATGCTACTCGTTATCAACCACAAGAAGAGGTTGAGAAGGCAAAACTAAAAGAACCAATTGCACGCTTTAGGCACTTTTTAGAACAACAGAACTTATGGGATAAAACACAAGAAGAACAGCTTCTCAAAGAATGCGGTGAACTTGTTCAGCAGGCCGTAGACGAATACTTGGAACGTACCCCTCAACCTATTAGTAGTGCCTTTGATTACCATTATGCTGAACTACCAGATTATCTGGTTGAGCAACGAGCAATAGCAATGGAGGAAGCAGCTCATGCCTGATATAACCCTAGTTGAGGCAGTTACCCAAGCATTAGCTTATGAACTGGCTCATGATGAAAATGTCATTGTATTTGGCGAGGATGTAGGTAAAAACGGCGGTGTATTCCGTGCGACTGTTGGCTTACAAGATCGTTTTGGTGAACATCGTGTTTTTGATTCCCCACTTGCTGAATCGATGATAGCAGGACTTGCTGTAGGAATGTCTGTACAAGGTTTGAAACCTGTTGCCGAATTTCAATTTATGGGTTTCATTTATCCGGCAATGAATCAGATTATTTCCCATGCCGCTCGTATGCGAAATCGAACCCGCGGCCGCCTGCATTGTCCATTAGTATTTCGTGCTCCCTTTGGTGGGGGAATTCGTGCACCTGAGCACCACTCCGAGAGCACCGAAGCATTATTTGCTCATATTCCGGGATTGCAGGTCGTTATTCCTTCCTCACCTAGACGAGCTTATGGCTTACTATTAGCAGCTATCAGGAACCCTGATCCCGTTGTTTTTCTCGAGCCCAAACGAATTTATCGCCTGGTTAAGCAACCCGTTGAAGATAATGGTCAAGCTTTACCCCTAGGTAAGTGCTTTACCTTACAAGAAGGTGATGATGTAACCTTAATCAGCTGGGGAGCCAGCATGCACGAGACTTTACAAGCGGCCAAACAGTTGAATGAAGAAGGGATCTCCTGTGAAGTAATCGATGTGGCTACTATCAAGCCACTGGATATCGAAACCATACTTGCATCCGTTGAAAAAACAGGGCGATGTGTCATCGTCCATGAAGGAGCAAAAACCTGTGGTGTTGGTGCAGAAATCTCGGCACAATTAATGGAAAACTTGCTGCCCGACTTACTGGCGCCGGTTCAGCGAGTAACTGGCTACGATGTAGTCATGCCCTATTTTCAACTAGAAAAACACTATCTACCAAGTGTTGCACGAATCAAAGACAGTGTCATGAGTATAATGGAGTGATAATGAATATTTTCAATTTGCCTGATTTGGGCGAAGGTTTGCCCGATGCTGAAATTCATGAATGGTTTGTCAAAGAAGGTGATACCGTAACTCTTGACCAACCTTTGGTATCAATGGAAACAGCCAAAGCAGTCGTCGATGTGCCCTGCCCGCAAGGTGGAACTATTGTGAAATTATTTGGCAAGCCTGGTGATGTTATTAAAACAGGTGAGCCCTTAGTCGCTTTTGCAGCCACAGATGCACCACGTGTTGATAAAGGAACTGTGGTTGGTAATCTTGAAGAAAGCACCGATATTTCAGATGATAATTTTACCATTGGAGCGGGACGCACCACGTCGCAACGAGCAAAAGCAACACCTGCGGTACGCTTGCTGGCTAAAAAATTGGGAGTCGCTCTTAATACATTAAGTGGTAGCGGTGAACATGGCGTTATTACCCGAGAGGATGTTCAAGCAGCTGCCAATAAAAAAGCTCAACTTCCTGAAGGCTTCGAAGCTTTACGGGGCGTACGTCGCGCTATGCTTAATAGCATGATGCAATCGCATCAGGAAGTTGTGCCTGTAAGCATTTTTGATGAAGCAGATATTCATAGTTGGCAGCCGGAGACTGACATTACTGTCCGACTGATTAGAGCAATAACTCACGCCTGCAAAGAAGAGCCTGCTCTTAATGCATGGTTCGATACCGCTCATAGCGCACGTAAATGTTTTAATGAAGTCCATTTAGGTTTGGCAATGGACAGTAGTGAAGGCTTATTTGTACCCGTAATCCATAACACAGCAAGCTGTTCAGACGAACAATTACGTCAAATGATTAATGATTATAAACAAGCTGTACAGGATCGTGCTGTAGCACCTGAAAAGTTAAAAGGTGCAACCATTACTCTCTCGAATTTTGGCAAATTTGCCGGCCGCTTTGCCAGCCCAATTATAGTCCCTCCTATGGTTGCAATTCTGGCTGTGGGGCGTTTATATGAGGCTGTTGTAGCAACTAAAGGTAAAGCAGAAATCCATCGCCTCCTACCTTTGTCTTTAAGTTTTGATCACCGAGCAGTTACCGGCGGAGAAGCCACCCGATTTTTAGGGGCAGTGATCCAAGCCCTCCAAAAACCTTAAAGAGCCCGCTTCAGCGGGCTTTAAATTCAGGGTGCAACTGTTTTTTAGTGTTTTTTAGTGTTTTTTAGTGTTTTTTAGTGTTTTTTAGGCAGCTGGTGCTGCAATAGCAGCAGCCGCTTTCTCTACTGCACCAACTCGTTCCAATCCAACAGAGCGATCGTAGAAAAAGGCAAAACGACCAGTCGACCATTTTGAGGCAGCCAATTGCAGACCTACAACAATCCCCAAAGTAGTTACAGCAACAAACATATTAAACAACACAGGTCTCCACCAGGAAGCATGCTTACTCATTAACTCATCCTGAGTATGCGCCAAATGCATAAATTCGGTTTGAAAAGACTCAACTGCTTGTCTGGTGAGTTCCCGCCCTTGATTGCTAATAATAAAAGTGTCTACCTTAGTTCTCAAAGACTGGGCTAACTCCAGAATAGTTTTTCTCTGCTCATCGGTTAAACCGCTTACCTTTAAGCCATACTGCTCTATTCCTTCAATTTCGGTATAAAGTTGCTCAATAGCTTTCACAAATTGTTCTTTATTATTGCCAGCAGCGTCAAAAGTAGCAAGAGCAGCTAAAGCGCGTTGATGTTCAATAATCAAAGCCTCCGATTTATTGTCATCATAATTTTTAGGAATTCTTTTGTCCTGCTCACTGAGTCCATGTAACAACTGACTCAGAATAGTTTGAAGATTGTAGCCAGCGAATTTTCCTCTTTGAGAGTTAATATAAGTAAAAAGGGGCTCACTGTTACCCGACTTGGTATAAGCGTCTAGAGCGGATGTCACTTGCTCGACAAATTGTTTGCGTGCAACACCATCAGTCCAAAGAACATAATCCTTAAGCGCATATTTTCCATTTCTTTGAACAAGATAACGATCTAAGGCCGCAGTAAAATCGACAGCAAAACTTTTTCTTGCCTCTATGCGAGCATTCAAGGCAGCATTAATAGATTGTTTTTGAGCCAGTAAATCTCGCAAGGCCTCAGACGCTTTGCAGACAGCTTTGAGTTTATGCAGAACAGCTTCACTGGCAGGCTTTAAATCCTCTAGGGTACTCACTAACCCTACAAGCGTCGTTTGTGGGAACTTCATTAAATAATTTTCTGTATCGGCAAAAATACTCCGATTAGCATGATAACACTCTGTTGTTTCACTAAATGCCACATTTACAGTTGTAGAGTGTGTTTGCAGATCTGATTCATAAGTCTTTAGAATTTCCTCTACCTGGTTTAAATAACTTACTAATGATAGCTCATTACTCAACGCCAACTGTTGTACATTATTATTAACCAAACTAAATTGTATCTTTAGATTTTCAGCATTTACTGTTTGTAAATCGCCTTGAATTGCGCCCTGGCATTTGGTGATTAAAGCTCTTGCATCAGCATAATTGCTGTATTGTATTAATAGCGTATCTAACCGACTTAATTGAACAGCCAGTGGGACTTCCTGCCCTGTAAATTGAGCCGCCAATTTTTTGCCTAAAACTACCATAGCTTCTTTATTAGCTTGAATTTTTGCCTGCAGATCATTAACTTTCCTGCCAAAAATACCGTCCTTAAATTTTAAAATTCTTTGTTCTGAACTCTGCAGTAAAGAGATAATCGTCTCAATATTAGCTAAATAAGCTGTATTATCATTTAAGCTATTTACGCTCCTCGCTAGCTTCTCTAATAGCAGGTTCAACTTGCCCTGTTGACTAACTGCTCTTGCAATTCTTCCGTTTATAATTTCTTGATTTTGATAAAGTAAATCGGCAGAGCCGAATTCAGTGTCTGACGCTTCAACCTCAGCAACCAATTTATTGAGTGCTTGGCAGCCTCTTAATAAATCGACAACTTGCTGCAATATACTGACATCTTCAGTCAATGAAACCGCCGTTTCTTCCTCTTCAGCCAGACTAAGTTCTTCTTGTTCAATTGCAAGAAGCAAGTCACTACGTTTCTGTTCTCTATGCTTCCTTACCAATTCTTCAATATCATTGTTCAGAACTGGTAGAAGAATCATAAGATCCCTAATGAATAGAAGGCTATCTTGAGCATGCAGAAAATCTTTTTGTGCTTTTTCCAAGATTAAACGCCCCTGTATTTTACTCTGGTAACTCCATCTTTTTGACTCAATGAGTTTCAAGAGCTGCTCTCTTGCTTGCAACAACAGCTCTTTCGGAGGAGCAGACTTACTATAGGCAAGCCATAATTTCGTTGTGTTTGAATCATCAAGCAGACTCAATAAAGCCTCAAAACCGCTGTTTTTACCCGTGACAATGCCTTGCAGCGCTGACAAAGAAGTTAACGTTTTAAAAGGAAATCTTTCCTTTGAGGAATCATTGATACAGTTATAAGCAGCGTTTAAAGCAGCGAGCATTTGGGGATAATCTCGGCTCTCCTCAACACTCTCCAATCCCCTTTGATCTTCAAAGATTTTATTTAAGTAACGCTGAGCTGCATCGACTCCCGCCAAAGAATTTAATTTTTTTACATCAAAATAAGCAGCGAAACCTGGTTCTACCGCCAAAATTTGCTTTGAGTGGGCTGCTATTTCCGCCAGAATACTTTGTATAATCGAATTTCGTTTTTTTACCAACGTTGATAGCGGTTCGACCTCTTCCAAGACTTCATCGTCTACTCCATAAGGGCTTTCTTCATCTTGTTGCAATTGCAATCTTTTTTTACTTAAGTCCTGAGCACGTTTTTCCTGCGTAACAAACAATTCTCGAAGCTGCTCCTGCTTGTCACTCAGTAGTATTTCAATATCTTCAGGATTTGATGAGCGCATTGCCTCAGCAAAGGCTTTAGCCGCTTGTATTTTGCGTAACTGCCCCTCTAGAGCTTCTTGCCTGCTTTCAAATAATTTGGCACTCTCATGCAGTTGCTGCCCACAAAGAGACATTTTTTTCTTACTTGCTGTATAACAGCCCTCTACTGCTTCAATGAGCCTATTATCATCCTGGCAAAGCCTTTCTGGACATGGGACAGATTTATTGAGAGCTTCTTGCAAGATTTCTAGCTGGCTCTCATACTTCTTCAATTTTTCTTGACACTGCGTCAAATCTTCTAATTCTTGAGAGAGTGATTGAATTTGTAGTTCAAAGTTGTCACCGTCATCTGGCATCTCTATTTGATCAAGACGTAAAGCGCCGCTCGCCTCTATACGAAAATGTTCTAAGCGCTCTAACCAACGCTCATTTTCCTTCTGATGTTGCTTAAGTACTGCTTCATGCCACTCTTGCAAGATCAGCTTATCCTGTCGGGCAAAGTCTAATTGTTGATCAGTTATTTGTTTCCGCAAGCGAGAAAGATCATTCAGAGTTGAGTACAATTTGGTTTGTAAAATTTGTTGAACAGGGATAGTCGTAAAACTACCCTGATCTTCAGCAACAAGAATTGCTGGTAAAGCAGAAACGGCATAAGACACATCAAGCCCCAACGCTGCATCTGCCTCAAGTACACCCACCATGTTATGCATGACAAGCAAATCGGCAAACGTTTGTTGTTGATAATTTCTGCTATTAACTCCTTCAATCAATTGCTCGATATCACTCAACAGCTCATTCACAGCCACCATTTTTTGTTTGAGTAAATTAAGTTTATCCTCATAACCCATTTCAGCAGGGAGACTTTTATTCAACTCTTGATATCTTTCATTATATGGCTTGCTCTTATTTTGCAGCCAATGCGTTTCTTCCGTTATAAAAGCTTGAATTAATTTGGCTTTGGCGCGTTCGCTTTTGACGTGAGAAGTCTCTCTATAAACAGCAAAATAATCGTTTAAAAGCGCATATAAAAAAACTCGACTTTGGGGAAGCGCTTCTCGATAATGCTCATCACCATTAAACGATATTGTTTCTTCGCCTATAGATAAGTCATAGCAATAAGCACTAGAACTTTCCTCATTAGAAATGCTTGCCAACTGGAAAGGAGCCAAACCTGCAGCAGAAAGTAATTTTGCAATAATTCCACTTCTCAAATTAAGATTCAAAGCAGTGGGATTTAGAAAAGGAATACAAGCATCAAGTGATTCCGGAAGGGTATCAACGAGTAATAAAAATTCAACAAGGAGTTGATAAAGACCAGGGTCGGTTATTTTCAATTGGAAGGGCGGATTAAAATCCTTAAACTGATGATTCCAACCGATTAATTCTTTTTTTATATCAAAATTTAATTGAGTGATTAATTTTTTCTTATCAATATGTTTTTCTTGATTAAACTGAATAAAATTAAATTTCTCAATAACCCCATCAAGCTTGGCTAAAATTAAATCCAAATTGTTATTCGGTATTTTGTTGGCAGCCGCAAAACGAATTTCTTTTTGTTTTCTGATCTCTACCTTCAAAGTAGCTCTAAGATTATCTATATTTTCTGGAGTAAATAACTTAATTCTCTTTGTCTCTAACCAGGTTGTTAGCATACCCTCTAAATCTTTTTCGATTGCCTCATAGACGGCATATTCAGGCGTATAAAAAACGGGAAGAAAAGATCGTAAGCCTAATCCAGATGAGATCATGCCAGGCAGTGCTGTGCTAAATAGACTTGGGCTATTACCAGCATCAAAAATAGGCAACGCCGTTTTTATCAAAAAATCAAAACCTTGTCCTATAGCAGCCAATTGTTGATCGGAATAAATTTTTTCAACTGGGTCGTCTGCGGTAGCAGGTCTGGATTCTCGAATTTGACTCAATTTAGCTTGGAGTTTGGAAAGAAATGTCCCAAAAGGGCTATTTGCGAACGCTGGATAAGTCTTTTTTGAATCTTTTCCCATTTGTTACACCACTAACGTAAGTATCTGAATTTTATAGAGTAGAACTTAAGTAAATATTAAATATTATTTATTTTTAGCCTCATAATTGGCAGCCAGTGTATTGAGTACTGCGGCCAAACGACATCCAGCTATAGCAAGACGCTCTTCAGTCGTTGCTTTAACCATCCTTTGATAGCGTTTGTCAGGTTTTTGCCCTGCCTTTATTTGATAAGCTTTATGGATTGCCAATTGATGAGACTCTGTTGCCCAAACTTTTGGTTGAAGATTTACACTGGCTATACTGCAAGGCCAACGCTGCTCTATCCTGTATGCCAATCTGTTAACCTGGGCTTGCGAGTAATGCCTTTTTTTACTTAACATACCGCCTCCTTTATCCCAGTAGGAATGCAAATTAGAAGCAATTGGATTAGCGCCCAGGAGATAGAGATTACCGCCTTTATCACCCTTCGGGTAACGAACACTAAATTGGTTGACGGCGTGCATCGGTTGGTGGAGATCACCGACTACATGAAGTAAAACACGCAAACTAAAGCCCTTGACAAGCTCACTCTTCTGCGGAGAATTGATAACCCTCATCGCTTCTTCAACAGCAGAAACAGCATTAACCCTGGCAGGCTGTATCAAGCGAGTACCATCCTTGGTAAAAGGGATATTGATGTAGTGCTTTGGTGCAAGCCAAAGTTGATTTTGATCATGTAAACGGTCTAGCCAGACAGCAGCATTAACCAGGCTTTGAGGCCGGTATTGTTTGTCTAAAGTATGATTGTAATGATTAAAAATTTGCTTGGCTTGCTTGGTTAAATGATTATAGGCGATTTGAGCCACCAAACGATGACCCAATGCATTCCAGCTGTAACTTTTGGTTATCACTAACAAAATACCGAGACAACAATAACCGAGTCTTTTACCCATCAATTTTTATCCCAGATAAGGTGACCAGGCTGGTTCCTGCACATCGCCTTCACGAGCCGGTAAGCGCAATTTAATACGGCCATCAAGTGACACCATGCCCAAGACACCCTTGTCATTGTAACGTGTTGCATAGAGAACCAAGCGTCCATTTGGTGCTATAGAAGGAGACTCATCTAACGAGGAGAAAGTTAGCTGGGTTATTCGACTACTGCTGGTATCCTGCACACCAATATTAAAATTCCTATCTTCACGGTGCAGCATTACTATATGCTTTTGATCAGGGGTATAAGACGCACGAGCATTGTAATTGCCATCATAGGTAATCCGGCTAACACTGCCATCAGCCAGTGATAAGCGATATACTTGTGGCGCGCCACCGCGTCCGGAAGTGAATAACAGCGAGCGACCATCGGGTGAATAACGTGGCTCCGTATCAATGGCATCACCAAACGTCAGTTGCTTCATATAACCGCTGCTTAAATCCACACTATAAATTTTAGGCGAACCTCCTTTGGATAACACGACGGCAAGCTGACGCCCATCTACCGACCAGGCAGGTGCACCATTGATCCCGGTAAAATCAGTCACTAAACGCCGTCTACCAGTTGCTACATCAACAGTGAATATCTGCGCCTTCTTTTTTTCAAAGGATACATAGGCAATTTGTCTACCATCAGGCGACCATGCAGGAGACATAACAGGTTCAGAAGACACCAATAAACTTTGGGGATTATGACCATCTACATCAGCGACCTCAAGGAAGTACTTGGCGTTCTCTCCATTACGTTGCACCAGGATATAAGCAATCCGGGTAGAAAAAATCCCACGTTCACCAGTTAATTTTTGATAAACTTCATCACTAATGTGATGAGCCAGTGCTCGTAATTCATTTCCACTGATTTGGTAGTTTTTTGATAAAAGTGTTCTGCCTTGTGCTACTGCATCAACCAACTCAAAACTGATGTCGTAACGATTATAGCCAATCTTGCTAACACGGCCTGACAACACACTATCTGCACCAGCTTGACGCCAAAGACCAATTGCTACTTGCCCATTCTGCATACCTGGAGGAGGAGCGATAATGTTAAATTGGCCGGAAAAACTTAAATCATGGCGAACAACCTCTGTTAATTGCCGGCCGGCATCATCATAACCAAAAGAACTAATGGCAATCGGTAATGCTGAATTAATACCCTGTGTCAATTCGAGATCGAGGGAAAAAACTGCCCCTGAAATCAATAAAAAAAATGATGCTACTAAACGTTTAACTAACACTTTTATCCCCTCACATTTTCTGGACGTACCGTTAAACTGATATCACGAAACATATTAAAGGTATCTGGATCAGTTGGAACGGGTAACGGTGATGCTTTACGAATAGCCGTCTCGGCGGAGCGATCGAGCACCGGATCACCACTACCGCGTGTCAAACTAACATCCAACACAGCACCATCAGGTGCCAGGCGAATTCTAAATTGACTCGATAAGCCACTATTTACGTTCTCAGGCAGGATCCATTGTCGGCTTATTGCATTAACAATCATTGCCTTGTATTTATCAACTTCTCCAGCAATGTGCGCTTTTTTAGCCGCATCTTGCGCAGCTTGCTGCATTGCTGCCTGCCGTTGTTTTTCTGCTAATTCCGCTTTAGCTTTTTCTGCACGTGCAAGTTCTTCTTTTGCTTTTTCAGCTTTTATTTTATCGCTTTTTATTTTTTCTTCTGCTTGCTTCTTTTTCAATTGCGCAAGTTTTTCAGCTTCTTGCTGTTGCTTTTTCTGCAGCAATTCTTGTTTATGTTTTAATTCCTCCAGTCGTTTGGCTTCTTGCTCTTTTTGCAAAGCTAATTGCTTCAAATGACGTTTTTCTTCTTCAATTTGTTTTTTTCTCGCAATCGCTACTTTCTCTGCCTCTTCTTTCAGTTTTGCTAATCGCTGTTGTTCCTGTAAACGTGCTTTACGAGCCATTTCAGCTTGTTTGGCCAAAGCCTGTTGCCTTGACTGTTCTGCTCTTAATTGATTAGCTCGTTCTTGTTTTAGACGATTCACTGTTTCCATCACTTCTTGGCTGTCTACACTCACTGCCTTCACGGCTTGTTCTTTGGGTTGATCAGCCAACTCTACCGGTAAAACTTTGCTTGGTTCATTTTTTGCGGCAAGTGTCATAACAGGTCGCTGATGAGTCGACTCCATCGTCAACAATAAAGCTAAAAAAAAGTGCAACGCAATCGCGATGAAAAACGCTTTACGATAAGTCTGATCATTTATCATCCACGACTCCCCTGCTCTACATCAGTAGAATCAGTCAACAGACCTACTTGAGCAGCCCCTGCTTGCTTTAATAAACTCATAGCACCAACTACCTTGCCATAAGCAACACCCTGATCACCTTTAACCAAAACATTCAACGCTTGATTGGATTGGCGAGCCAATTCTAATTCTGCAGCCACTCTGACCATTAATGCCTGAGGTTCAATTGGGCTTTCAGGTGTAGAATGGATATTGAGAAAATAATCTCCTTGTTGATTGACTGAAACAATAATTGGTTCACGCTCGGAAGGTTTCAGTGCCTCACTCGCTGCTTTAGGTAAATCCACAGTCACACCTTGAGTTAGCATAGGGGCTGTAATCATAAAAATGACTAATAGAACTAACATCACGTCGATGTAAGGCACTACATTAATGTCTGCAATTGGGCGAGAAGTAGTCGTTTTTTTCCTCAACATAAGATTATCCCCTTACTGGCACTGAGGTTTGCTGCTCTATCAGTGAGACTAATTCATCCTGGAATAAGTCATAACGATCCAGCAAGCTATTAGCACGGGTGCTGTAACGGTTATAAGCAATAACGGCGGGAATAGCTGTAAATAATCCCAGGGCAGTTGCCACTAATGCTTCCGATATTCCCGGTGCCACCATAGCGATAGTTGCTTGAGAGGCTTGGCCAAGAGCCTGAAATGAGGTCATAATTCCCCATACAGTACCAAATAAACCAACGTAAGGCGCAATAGAACCTACTGAGGCAAAAAAAGGCAAATGCTGTTCTAATTGTGCCGCTTCCTTAGCATGTTTTATTTGCATCACTCGCTGAATCGGCTCAAGAACGACATTTCCTGTCTTGCGCGAACGCACATATTCTTTAAATCCGGCGTGAAAAATTGCAGCTAATCCTTCTCTATCATCATGATTGCTATCGAGGTCTGCGTATAACTTGCTTAAATCACTACTATCCCAAAAACGCCTGATAAAGCCTTCACACTGTTGTTTTTTACGATTGAAATACCAGGCTCGTTGCAAAATGAGAGTCCAGGATATCACAGAAGCAGCAAGCAAAAGCATCATAACAGTCTTCACGACCAGACCTGCTTGCATAAAATAACCCAATACATTGGCATGGTTAACCACGTTTTATTCCTCCATTAGTCATCTTTGCTTCTTAAAGCTTTTTTTAAAATTGTTAATTCTTTAACGCTCAGAATAGATCGTCTGGTAAGCGTCTTGGTTTCAAATGGGTATTGACACAGACTACTTTAACCATTGCTTCGCAGAGCAATTTTTTATGCTGATTGTACATGAGCTGCTTAAATAATGCACTGCATGCTGTTTTACTATCAATTCTTGAAATGATTGTGAGTAAGTCATCCAAACGCGCAGGATTGAAATAATGCAACTGAACTTCATTGATCGCAAAATGGCAATCATACTTTGCCAGAGTGGTTAAAGACAAGCCAGATTTACGTATCATTTCAGTCCGCGCACGCTCAAAAAAGCAAAGATAATTTGCGTGGTAAACAATACCCATGAGATCAGTGTCTTCAGCATACACTCGGATATCAAATCGATGCTCTGGATGATTACTCTTATTCATGCACCGCTATACCAAAATGTTGATAAGCCAATTGAGAAGCAACCCTGCCTCTTGGCGTACGCATTAAAAAACCTTGTTGAATTAAATAAGGTTCAAGGACATCTTCGATAGTTCCCTTTTCTTCACCAATTGCAGCAGCAATACTATCAAGACCAACTGGACCACCAGCAAAGCGTTCGATCACAGCAAGCATTAATTTTCTATCCATCATGTCAAATCCATGTTGGTCAACATCCAACATTTCCAGGGCAAGTCTTGCCATTTCCAGGGTAATTGCACCACTCCCCTTCACTTCAGCATAATCTCGTACACGGCGTAAAAGTCGATTAGCAATTCTTGGTGTACCTCGCGAGCGCATCGCAATTTCTTTAGCGCCGGCTGCTTCCGTATTAACACCAAGCAATTTTGCCGAACGAGAGACAATATGGGTTAAAGATTCTACGGAGTAAAATTCTAAGCGCTGAACGATGCCAAAACGGTCGCGTAGCGGTGAGGTAAGAAGTCCTGCACGAGTTGTTGCTCCGATTAAAGTAAAAGGTGGTAATTCCAATTTAATGGAACGGGCAGCAGGTCCCTCGCCAATCATAATATCTAATTTGTAGTCTTCCATCGCTGGATAGAGAATTTCTTCAATTACCGGGCTTAAACGATGAATTTCATCAATAAACAACACATCGTTTTCTTGTAGATTAGTCAATATGGCAGCAATATCCCCGGCTCGTTCAAGAACAGGTCCTGACGTTTGCCGCAAATTAACGCCCATTTCATGCGCAATAATATTAGCGAGTGTTGTTTTACCAAGTCCTGGAGGACCAAAAATAAGCACATGATCAAGTGCATCCATACGATTTCTGGCTGCATCAATAAAAATACGCATTTGTGAACGGACAGCATCCTGGCCGATATATTCATTAAGACTCAAGGGTCGAATAGCTCGATCTAACGCTTCTTCCGATGTAGCTGAGCCAGCACTAATCAAACGGTCACTTTCCAACATAGGAGTCTAGGGTTTACCATGATTCCTGCATTCTAACACAGCTTTTGCTGCAAGCTCATCTCCTTTGCGGTTAATGCACTTTAAAATTTTATCTTTGCAAGGGCTGATATGTTCAAGGAGCTTGTTAGAGCAATAGTTGTTATTGATGAGCATTGCAGCTCAATGCTCATGGAAGTACATGAGCAGAACGTTCTTAAAAGAAGTTTATTTTTAGCAGAATTAATTAACAAGCTCTGAAAGTATATTTCGTACTCGATGAATACGAGAGCGTACTGTTCCCAACGGACAGCCAAGATGTTTGGCAATATCTTCATAACTTAATCCCTTTACCACATATAAATTAAAGCAGTGCTGTAATTCATTTGACATGGCAGTAAAGAGCTTTTCTACCCGCTCAGCAAGCTGAAAACCGATTAAATAGGCTTCAGGTGAGTTATTTTCTTCACCTCGCAGAGCGAGTAAATTATTTGATTCAATATGGATTGCTCTAAAATGATTTTTAATAGTATTTTGGGTGATACGGTACAACCAGGTAGTAAAATTGGCCTGTTGCTTAAAACCTGAAAGATTACAAAAAATTTTTATACTGACTTCTTGCGTTAAGTCATTAGCGATTGAATTGTCGGATATTTGTGATTTTATTTGGCCAAAAATTTTAGCCTGGTAACGGGCAATTAAATGGTTCATTGCCTTGGCTTCTCCCTTTAGCGCTGATTCAATTAATTGCCTCTCAGTCACTGACGCTGCATCCCGCATAAGATGTCCATTTTTCAACCACCTACCTAAGGTGTCGACAAAAAAATGAACAGCTTTAACTTATTTTATTTTCCCTATAATATTCAATAACCTAAAATCATTTTTGCTAATCTGATCAGAAAAAATAACAACAAGCTTGCGTTGCTTTTCATGAGAGAACTCTACAAGAAAAAAAAGACCTGCGCTCATAACAACTCGCATTTTTGCGTATGTCCTCTGTTGTCCATGCACATCATGTAATTGCCAATTATTATTTGTATACACCAATAAAGAGCAAGAACCAGGTATGGAAGTAGCTTTAATGCGAAAAAAAAAGAATAACAATAGAAAAAATCCTGGTAATTTAAGGAAGCATGGCCAGGCAGAATAATAAAGAACGACCATTACTGAGAAATAAATGAGAGACGCTAATCTAACGTAAATGGCCGATCTGTCCAGTTTTATCATGCAATTTGATAAATTCAACAATCTCTAGCAACTCCTTGTCTACAGGTTTTGCATGCCCCATTAACCAACTGAATAACTCAGGATCAGTGCATCCAAGCAACTCATCAAAGGTATCTACCTGCTTCTCTGTCATAGTATCCAAGTAACTCTCAGCAAAGCGTATAAGAATTAAATCCAGCTCGAGCATTCCTCGTCTACAATGCCACATGAGCTTCGCTTTTCTTAATGGATTAATCATTGGGCTACCTGATTGTCAAACTGGGCGATGTTACACTAAAATCCCTCTTAATCGCAATCTCAAGTATTTAGAATGAGTTTTAAACAATATTTGCTCAATAGCCGTCCCTATACGGCCTTATCATCCCTGGAGGATGAATTTAATTTTCAAGCTGATAAAAATTATCTGTTTGACCTGGCTTACCTTACATCAATTGCTGTTATCGGTGAACGCAGCGCAGAGTTTCTGCAGGGTCAATTAAGTTGCGATATACGTAAAGTAACTACCGATAGAATGCAGCAAGGGGTTATGTGTAATTTAAAAGGCAGAATCCTGGCTTTATTAGATGTCATTAACTGGCATCATTTGCAGTTAGTTCTTCCTGTTGATTTACTGACTGAAACAAAAGCATCTCTCATGAAGACGGCTCTACTTTCGAGAGTTCAACTGGAACCAACGTCGTATCGAATGTATGGATTATATGTCAATAATCAATCCGATTTACTACCAGAAAATCTACAATTACCTAACGAGTGTTTCGCTGTAACCCATTCAAACGAACTATGTTGCTATCAGCTAAGTGATAGTTTTTATTTAATTTTGGCTACTGAAGAAGCAACCTCATCGCTAAGTCAGCCTTTTATTAGAAAGCAACAGATGCGAGGTTCTCTCGCTTGGCATCAATTACAACTCCAACAGAAGCGCGTAGTTATTTACCCCGAGACCAGAGGGTTATTTTTACCACACCGTCTTGATTTACACTTATCCGGTTACTTAAGCTTTGATAAAGGTTGTTATAAGGGCCAAGAAATCATTGCTCGCACTCACTACAAAGCCAAAATCAAACATGGTTTACGCTTATTTAGCATTCATACTCCTGAACTTTTATTAGCCGGGAAAAAATTATTTACTCCTTCTGGTGAAACAGAAGTAGGTGAATTGATTGATTTTAGTCCTTTAGCAGACGGTCGCTATTTAATTGCCTCAAGCATCCTATTTGAGCATCCCAATGAAATACTCATTGAAGGCAATAAACATCCCGTAATACTCAGTAAAGCTTAATTACCATACAAAGGTAATACTACTGACTGCATTTTATGCGCACAATCTGGGCTGATACTCCACTGAAAATCGACTACGTGCATAAAGCACGGTAGTTACCGCCGACGACCAGGAAGCATACGACGCAAAACATCGTCCTTATCAATGAAATGATGCTTGATTGCACCAGCGGTATGTATGACAAGCAGCACGATGATGATCCAAGCAATCGTATTGTGAACCTGTTCCATCAACTCGGCCACCGCTTCATTTGGAACTACTCCCGGGAAAGGTACCTTAAACAGCGTAAAATATGAGGGAATTCTGTTAGCAGCCACTGACATTATCCAACCGGATAGAGGCATCAGAATTACAAAAAAATACAGGCTGTATTGCACCGAATGCGCAAGAAATTTTTGCCAGGCAGGCACTGAAGCAGGCAAAGCGGGTTTACCCCTATACGCAATCCAGAAGAGGCGGATAATCATTAAAAAAAGTATGGTGAGACCAAACGATTTATGTAGCATATAGGCTGAGGGTTGATAGTGTTCTGGTAAATCACCGAGAAAGAAACTGCCCGCAAGCATACAGATAACAATCAGAGCAACAAACCAATGGATGAACTTAGATCCGCTTGAATAATTGACAACCTGTCTTTTCACTGTCTGAACTCCTTGATTAAGCCTTTTGGCACTAATTCTGTCTCTTTTTTATGAAAAACAAAAATGATCTTAAAGAATAGTTGTCCTACTATACCCAATAAAAGTAGAGGGGGTAAAGCACTTCTTACCAGGCAAATGACTTTACTAATGCCTGCAACAAAAAAGAGTAGCCTTATTAACACGGGCTACTCTTTGATGACAAATTTTCCGAAGAAACGAATGCTTCGTTTTAAACTACAACATCAACATTTTTTTCTGCCAGGATAGTTGTTTGAGTTAAAGCTAACAATTCTCTGATAGCAACAAAAAACATCGTATAGTTCAAGCTCGTACTCGCCTTTAAATCAGCAAGAATATGCCGCCATCGCTCAATCAAGACAATATTTTTATCTGACCAGGCAGTAAAACACTTCATGAAATCCTTTTTCTTACTATCGATACTGATAATGCCCGCTGTCAATTGTTTTTGCTGCCAATCCAAATCATCGCGCAAACCCTCTCTAGATAAAGATTCCCAATGATTATCTGTTGGATGGGCAAGGATCTGTGAACGAATCCATGACAGATCCAGGAACTCATCAATACCAAAATACACTTCCGCTACTTTTGCAACATCGAGCTTTGTTTGATGGCTAACTTCAATAATATCAATAGCAGAGAACAAAGCTCGCGTAATTGATAACTCATGTGCAAGACCTGTTGGAATCCCTAATTCTACGTATTCATTAAAATGCTCATCGTAGTTCGCACGATTGGCTTCGCCAAATACAGCAGGAAGCGCTTTCTTAAGCTCACAGACTCCTGACGCAAAGTGTTTTACAGCTTTATTAATATCCAGCCCCATGCGTGGAGTACGAAGGAACCAGCGTGTTACCCTTCTAAGCAATCTCAAATATAACATTGATAATTCAACTTGCTTCGCCGCTGTTATTTTTGTATTTAATGCACCTATTTCCTTCCATATCGTCTCAAGATCCAGTACCGATCTGGCAATCATATAAGCTCGTACGATAGATGAAACCGGAGCACCTGTTTCATCCTGGACGCGGTATATGAAGGTGAATCCCATTTCATTGACAATAGTGTTGCTGAGTTTTGTTGCAATAATTTCACGTTTTAAAGGGTGACTTTGCATCTGCTTACTAAAACAATCTTGCAAGGGTTTAGGGAAACAACTAACCAAGACTGTTTTAAGGAAAGCATCTTCAGGGACATTTGAGTCCAGAATTTGTTCTTTCAACAAAGTCTTGCTGTAACACATCAGTACGGCAATATCAGGACGGGTTAAACTGGTTCCACTTAACTTACGCTCTAATAACGCTTTTTCATCCGGTAAAAACTCTATAGTTCTATCTAACTTACCACTTCGTTCCAATTCATTAATGTAACGACCATGCAACTCTATGGAGCGCACTGCCTGCGCTGCAGCAATACCAATTGCACGCGGCTGAGCAAAATTATCACGTAAGACAAGGGCAGCAACTTCGTTAGTCATCTCACCTAATAGTTCATTGCGCTGTTTTTCAGTTAAATCACCGGCAGTTACGATACTATCCAAGAGAATTTTGATATTCACTTCTTTGTCAGAGCAATTAACTCCAGCCGAATTATCAATAAAATCAGTATAAATACGGCCACCATTGAGTGAATATTCCACACGCGCCAATTGAGTTAAACCAAGATTTCCACCCTCACCAACTACTTTGCAGCGTAATTGTTTAGCGTTAATTCGGGTTGCATCATTCGTTCTATCTCCCACATCAGCATGCGTTTCTGATTGTGCTTTAACGAAAGTACCAATACCTGCACTCCACAATAAATCAACCTTCGCACGTAAAATCACCCGAATTAATTCATTGGGTTCAATTGTTGCCTGCTTGATATTAAAAATATCCTTCATCTCTTTACTGACAGGAATCGATTTGGCACTGCGATTAAAAACACCTCCGCCTTTAGAGATCAATTTTTTGTCATAATCTGTCCAACTGGAACGCGGCAAATTAAATAATCGCTCTCTTTCTTGGAAACTGATCTCAGGATCGGGATCGGGATCAATAAAAATATGCACATGGTTAAAAGCAGCAAGCAATTTGATACGGCGTGATAACAACATGCCATTACCAAAAACATCCCCAGCCATATCACCAATACCAACAACCGTAAAATCATTATTTTCTATATCACGGTCTATTTCGTAGAAATGACGCTTAACTGATTCCCAAGCACCCCTAGCCGTAATTCCCATCTTTTTATGGTCATAACCAACGGAACCGCCTGAAGCGAAAGCATCACCTAACCAAAAACCATATTCCAGTGAAATTGCATTGGCAATATCCGAAAAAGTCGCTGTACCTTTATCAGCAGCCACAACCAGATAAGGATCATCCTCATCAAAACACATCACATTAGCAGGCTTAACAATGGCTCCCTCTTTGTAATTGTCGGTAATATCCAACAAGCCACGGATAAATAAACGATAACAACTAATGCCTTCCGCTAAAATGTCTTCACGTGTACCATTAACAGGCAAATGTTTGGGAACAAAGCCACCTTTTGCTCCACTAGGTACAATCACCGCATTCTTTACCTGCTGCGCTTTCATTAATCCTAAAATTTCCGTACGGAAATCTTCTTTACGATCAGACCAGCGTAAGCCTCCTCGTGCAACCTTACCACCCCGAAGGTGAACACCTTCAAATCTAGGTGAATAAACAAAAATCTCAAACATTGGATAAGGTTTAGGTACACCAGGAATTTCTTTACTATCAAGCTTAATAGAAATGTAATTTTTATAATTTCCTTTCTCATCAACCTGATAGTAATTAGTTCTTAATGTAGACATAATCACCTGTACATATTGCCGGATAATCTTGTCTTCATCGAGATTACTCACCTCATCCAAAGCTGCCAAAATCTTATTGACCAGATCCATGCATTTTTCAGCTCTGGTTTCATCAACGATTGGGTTAAAGCGAAGCTCAAATAGTTCTACTAATCTTTTAGCAATATGAGCATTGTTATTTAATGCAGTTTCAATGTATTCCTGGCTAAAAGTAAACCCAATTTGTTTGAAATATTTTGCATAAGTACGCATCACTGCAACTTGGCGCCAATTCAACTCAGCAGCAAGAACTAATTGATTAAATCCATCATTTTCTGCGTCGCCAAACCATACACTGGAAAAAGCATTTTGGAATAATTCTTTTATTTCATCAATTTCAAATTTAGCACCATGAGTATATTGAAGCGCGAAATCATTAATCCAGGTTTCTTTACCATCTTCCAATTTTAAAACGTAAGGCCTTTCACTGATTGCGCGCATCCCCAGTCGTTCAATGATTGGCAGCACATCAGACAAGGGAATCGTGTTATCATGCTGGTAAATTTTAAAACGGAAATTTTCCGGTGGTTCATCCATTAATTTATAGAAATTCATTACCAAAGGAGTTTCTTTAGAGAGTGCTTCCATATGTTTTATGTCATACACTGCTGTTCTTGGAGGGAAATTAGCAGTATAAGCAACTGGGAAAGCATTTTTATAACGCACATAGAGGCGATTAGCGCTTTCCTCACCGAAAGTATCAAAAAGGAAATGCTGTAAATCATCAGACCAGGTACGGCCAACATCAATCAATTTTTTCTCAACTTCTTTGAAATCCCATACTGTTTTATCCTGAGGATTAGTACGGATAATAAAATGAATACGCGCCAAAATTGATTCTTCGGAAAATCGGGTAGAAAAAGTAATTTCATCAGAATTAAAACTGTCTTTTAAGACTTTTTCCATCTCCTGCCTTAATTCAGTGTTGTACCGCTCTTTAGGAACATAGACTAGACAGGAAATAAAACGGCGATAGACATCTGTACGCGCAAACATACGAATTCTTCGACGCTCTTGCATATAAAAAATACCCATACCGATTTCTAATAATTCATCCTCTGATGCTTGTATCAAATCATCACGTGGCAAGGTTTCCAGGATATTTAATAGAATCTTACCAGCATGACCACGAGGATCAAGTTTGGAATTCTCCATAATCATGGCAACTTTATGACGCAAAAACGGAATGTGTTTAGGACTTGTGTTATAAGCGGCAGACGTGTACAGACCAATAATGCGACGCTCTCCAATCACCTGCCCTTTTTTATTAAAGCGCTTAATACCTATATAGTCTGTGTACGCACGACGGTGGACAGTAGCCTCCGTATTTGTTTTGGACATAACCAGAACGCGTGAAGATAAGGTATGCTCACGTGCTTCCGGGGTCATCGCAGAAATACTACGCGCACTGGATTTACTTATGCTTTGGCGAAGTACACCTAACCCAGTTTCAGGCAGTGGCTGTAAAATAGTCTCCTGTCCCTTTTGAACAAGTTCATAATCGCGTACACCCAGAAACGTAAAATGGTGATCTTCAATCCAATTTAGGAACGCTTTCGTTTCTGCGGCTTCATTGGCTTCTAAAATCCCGGATGCGTGGTCAAGTTCGGCAATGGCCTCACGAACTTTTTCACGCATAAGGATCCAATCCTTAACAACTGCGCGATTATCTTCTAACACACGTTCAAAATTACGATGCAAGTCTTCAAGAATAGAAGCATCTGTTTGCCTATCAATTTCAATAAAGATCGCAGCTTCTGTTAATTTGCCACTATTACTACCTAAACTACGTGGAAAAACTGCGGTAACCTGGTTGTTTTTATCCCGTTGTAAAGATAAACCGCCCATATGCATAATGAGATGTGAAACCAATCCTAAGCGATTGATAACCATCCGCAATGAATCGACCAGAAAAGGCATATCCTCAGTAATAATTTCTACAACCGTATGAGTTGTTTGCCAACCATGCCTTTCAAAGTCAGGGTTATAAATACGAATTTTTGTTTCATCCGGTGCTCGTTGTTGAATAAGCGACCAAAAATTAATTGCAGCCCCATACAGATCATCGATATCCCATTCACGTAAATCTTCCAAGGCAACCGTGCCATAAAATTGGCGAACAAATTGAGAGCAAAAATCAGCTTGCTCACCACTCATTTTTTGCTTTAATTTGTCCACTACAGCTTCAATAATTAAATCTTTGCCTTCTTCAAATTTGTAAGACATTCAATCACCTCATTAGGCATGAAAATAAATTGCGGCGCATTATATACTTCTACGCGATAAGTTACACCGCCAGTAATGCATTTTTTTGCTCCAGGAGCTATTCACCTTCCACTAGCTTGAGTGATTATGGCTTGATTTTAAAGCATCGCAGCGGAGGCATACACACTAGCATGTGAGCATGCGAAGCACAGAAAATCAAGACATAACTGCAAGATAGAGGACATACCAACAATTGCATAACTTATTCAATACACACGCGTGTTCCCACAGCAACCCAATCAGCTAATTCGACTAAATCCGAATTTTGCATACGAATACAACCATGGGAAGCTGGTTTACCTAATTCGGATGTATCAGGCGTGCCATGAATATAAATAAAGCGCTGTAAGCTATCCACCTTACCGCCTTTATTGCGTCCTTCCTCTAAACCATCCAATTGAAGAATACGAGTTAATATCCAGTCTCGCTCGGGATAAAGAGCTGCTAACTCAGGCGTATAAATTTCTCCTGTCCACTCACGAGATATAAAAACACTATTTATCGGGGCATCCAGGCCAATACGAGAGTATATTTGATGCCAGCCGCGAGGGGTACATCCACTGCCACTTAATTCACCTAAACCGTTTTTTCCTGTTGATATTAGGTAAGATTTATAAACATTATTATTGTCAAAACAATGCATCCTTTGTTCAGTTGCCGAAATAAAAATCAATTGATTATTTGTTATCATGGTCATTGATTGCAACCGTTTTTGTATTAACAAATTCTAAAATACCTTCCTTCGATAATTCTCTTCCATAACCAGAATGTTTAATTCCCCCAAACGGCACTCTTGGATCTGAGGCCACCAAAGCATTCACAAAACAGGCGCCAGCCTCTAATTCATAGCGAGCAATCCGCTCCCCACGAGTCAAATCCCTCGTAAATACTGCGGAGCCTAAGCCATATTCACTTTGATTAGCCAATTGTACAGCATCAATTTCATTGTCTGCATTAATAACGGCAATGACCGGACCAAACAATTCCTCATCAAAAGCGGGCATACCTTTTCGCACATCAAGTAATAAGGTTGGCGGGTAGTAAAAACCCTTGGTATTTGGTATTTCTCCACCCATGACCAATTTTGCTCCTAATTTTACACTTTTTAATACCTGTTGATGAAGTGTTTTTCGCAGATCATCACGAGCCATAGGACCTAAATGGGTCTTCTCATCTAGAGGGCTCCCCATTTGATAACCAATCATTTTCTCTTTTATTTTTTTAACCAATTGATCACAAATAGAATTTACCGCGATGATTCGTTTGGCGGCAATACAAACTTGGCCACTGTTATTCAATCGAGAAGTGACAATACAATTTGCAGCCAAATCAAGATCAGCGTCCTCAAGAATAATATAAGGATCATTACCACCTAACTCTAGCACTGCTTTTTTTAAGTGGCTGCCTGCATTAGCAGCAATTATCTGGCCTGCTCGCTCACTTCCCGTTAAAGTGACAGCAACGATCTTTTTATGCGCAATTACTTTGGCGGCCATTTCATTATCTAAAATAAAATGCTGAAACAAGTGTTCTGGAAAACCGGCTTCCAGAAATAAAGCAGCAATCGCCTCGCCAGTACCCGTTGAAATAGGAGCATGCTTTAAAATAGCTGCATTCCCAGCCATCAACGTTGGAGCAGCAAAACGAAAGACCTGCCAAAAAGGAAAATTCCAGGGCATGATAGCAAATACAATGCCTAGAGGCTGATAACAAACCATGGTTTTTTTCATTTCTGTTTGAATTATCCTTGGTTGTAAATAATCTTCAGCATGTTCAGCAAAATGCTCGCAGACCCAGGCACATTTTTCAATCTCAGCTTTTCCAGCACTAATAGGCTTACCCATTTCGTTTGCTATCAGCAAGGCAAAATCATTTTTCTTTTGCCGTAATAAAGCTGCCATTTTCAACATGGCTTGTTTGCGCTGCAAAAAAGTTGTTTTTTTCCAGATATTGAAAGTTAAATGACCTGCATCAATTAAAGCATCCATTTGTTTTTCACTAAGCGTTGAATACTCCTGCAAAACAACTTCCGTCGCCGGATTGATAGTTTTTATAATCATTTGCATCAGCCTCTATTCTTATTTTTACCAGTGTAGCCGATGCCAATGAAGACGCAAACTAATTTAAATCATCCATTTCCTGTAAGCTCGCCTATATGCGATCCAGTAATGCGTTTACTACTTTTGACTAGATAGACTTTTACCAAAGAGTTCTGTTCTAAGGCAGTTCGTTGTATGTAATGGGCAAATCACTCATTCAACACATCAGTATTCTTGCACAGGGGTTTTGATTGTTGTTACTATTTTGCTAATTTCGTTGTATCGGCATTGTTAGCAATTAAGTAATCTGGCATAACAGCCTTATACAGTAGTATGACACTAACCTTAGGACACGCGATGACAAACAAAATTCTAGGCTACCATCCTGTTCACTACCTGGTTGCCTGGGCTGTGCATGCATTCACTGCGAGCGCAGCTTGTTTTGGTATTCTTACCCTCATCAAAATCTATCAACACGATTACGTGCAAGCTCTTTGGTTTATGGCTGTAGCTGTGGTCATAGATGCCGTGGATGGGACCTTAGCCAGATTAGTGCAAGTAAAATCAGTACTCCCCAATATGGATGGTGCTTTACTCGATAATATTGTCGATTATTTAAACTACGTGATAACACCTTGCTTTTTCCTGTTTGTAAAACCCGGCATGCTACCCTCTCATTTTTTGCTTTTTATCATTGTCGCAATTACACTGACCTCTTCTTATCAGTTCTGTCAGGCAGATGCAAAAACACCGGATCATTTCTTTAAAGGATTCCCCTGCTACTGGAACATTGCAGTCTTTTACATGTTTATATTCGATACTTCGATGAATACAAATGCCTGGATCCTCTCAATATTATGTGTATTGATATTTGTACCAATTAAATATGTCTACCCATCTCGTCTTGATTACCTGACTGATTCCAGGTTTCTGAAAATAATTATGCACAGTTTCTCTTTGATTTATGGTGTCAGTTCAGCCTTTGTGCTATTAAATTACCCACGCATGGATTCGCTGTGGTTATCCTTATCCCTGGGCTATGTCATTATGTATCTGACTCTTAGTATGTATCGTACTTATTCACCCATGCTCAAAGTGAAAACTATCCTACGGAAAGAAGAAAGAAGTTGATTCACTTTTAATGCGGTTATCATTAGAATATCCCGTTTCAATTTATTTAAGAGGATTTTCATGTCACTTTGTAGAATAATCATGTCAACATTTGTAATGACTGTTTTTTTCTGCAGCACGGTAGCCGCGGACAACTTTCCACATGGTTGTGAGGTATCAGGTTTCGGCTTTAGCCAAGATCGTCTGGTTGTCAATGATGATGGCCAACAAACTTTTTACTTAATTCAAAACCGCAGTAACGTACAAATCGAATTACAACGTTTTGAAACACGTGAAGTCTTCATGAGCCCTTCTCTAACTGTCAAGCTCGACCCATCTAATTGGGCCGCTTTTGCATCTGACATCGCCAATTTAAATTTCCAATGTTTTTCTCGCAAACAAGAAAATACACCGGAAAATGAAACTAATAATGAGGTGGATACGCCTAGTGCAACTCCAGTTGACTGCCGTACAGTATTAGACGTTTGCCAATATCCTCGGGTTAAATTTGCCTTAAGCAATATGGGTAATTATTGGGTTTCCACGAATAAGTCACAACAAGATGTTATTAATGAGGCAACTCGAAAAGGCATTTACCTACGCTGGTGATTAAGTGAATACAAAGACCCAAGATGAATTATTTCTGCTGATTGGAATTATTGGTTCAATAATATTATTGGTTGGTTTAACACAGACTCCAGCGCAAAGCTATTATGTGGTGGGCTCCCTCCTATTATTGTTCACCTCTCTGCATTTCAAGCTGATTTATTTTATAGCCTTGGAAATGATTCTTATTGCTGGTCACGGTGCAATTCTTTTAGGGATTGGTACAGCCCTACAGATGGCTTTGCCAATCCTTTTGTGTCTGCAGCTTCTCTGCTTTTATTTGTTAAGCGGTCAAATAAATAATTTTTTCCTTTTAATTGGAGTTATTGGCATTGCTGTTCTATCTGTCGGTTTCGCTTATGAAAACCAATGGGTGTTCTTTGCAGGAAGCTTGTCTGTCGCAATTTATGCTTTTTACAGTGCCTATAAAGGTAAGCGAATCACTTTATTATGGGCTTTTCTTAATTCACTATTTGCCTTGATTGCAATCTTGAAATTAATCTTTTCATCAGGCGGGAGACTTTAATGGCTAAGACAGCTTCCAGTATGCTACCTCTCGGTACCACTGCCCCTCAATTTTCTTTGCTGGATGTAGTTAGTAATAAAAAGATAGGATTAGATAATTCCCATCAAGCCAGATCAACAGTAATTATGTTTATCTGCAATCATTGTCCCTATGTAAAACATGTTAATAAAGAGCTCACCAAACTTGCCAATGATTATTCAAGTAAAGGAGTCTACTTTTTAGCGATTAACTCCAATGATGTAGAAAAGTACCCTGACGACTCCCCGGATAATATGAAAAAAACTGCCCAGGCAGAGGCTTATCCCTTTCCCTATCTCTATGATGAAACACAAGAAGTTGCAAAAGCTTATCATGCGGCCTGCACCCCTGATTTTTATGTTTTTGACTCCAATCTGAATCTTGTCTACCGCGGACAGTTAGATGACTCTCGTCCAGGTAACCAAATTGAGGTCACTGGCAAGTCTGTTCGTGATGCTCTGGATTGCTTGCTTGCAAACCAACCTATCAACTCAGACCAAAAACCCAGTTTGGGGTGCAACATTAAATGGAAAAATTAGCCTCTCATTATAAAATAAATTTTTATGTGCCTGAAAGTCATCTGGAAATTGTTAAGCAGGCCTTGTTTGATGCCGGCGCAGGAAGGCAAGGTGACTATGATCAAGCCTGTTGGCAATGTCTTGGTCAAGGTCAATTTCGACCTTTGAAAGGCGCAAATCCAAGTATCGGTACTCTACAAAAACTGACCTTTGTTCCAGAATATAAAGTCGAGATGCTTTGTTCTGGTGCATTTCTTAACGCCGCAGTTCAAGCATTAAAAACCAGCCATCCCTACGAAGAACCAGCTTTTGATGTCATTCGTTTAGAAAACTAAAATTTGCATTTAAGAAACGTATTAATTCAATTCTTGTATATTCATTCCGCTAATAAACTATACTTTGAGAAATGTACCAATTAGTCAGGTGAATAACATGGCCAGCCATCTAAGACTGCAAGGAACTGAACCAAGTGATGATGAGGCTTTTATTTTTTCCTTGATCGGAAAAATCCAAAAATATGATCAATATATTGCCAAAAACCTGGATCAAGATACTTTAGGCTCACTTAAGAATGAAGAAGGCCAGGTTTTCTTTGAAACCCAAGCCAGGTCAATGTATTTAGAAACAGCAAGAGCTTTAGCCAAACAGTGGGATCTTGAGATCCCGCAAACGGACAATTACCAAGAAATTTCTGCAACTTTGACCGCTTTACGGGAAAAAACCTCTAAAAATCCGAATCAATATAAAGAAATTATGAATGGGGTAGCCGGTATTTTTTTTAATCAAACCAAACAATTGGATGAATTATATAAAGCATTTAAAAGTGACATCAGACAACAAAAAAGAGAAAAGACAATAGAAGCATTCTTGGCACCCTTTAAAAGTCTAAAGAATAGCATAAAGGATAAGGTGAGCAGTCTTTATCATTCAATAACCTTGAAGAAACAGCTCAGAGAAGGAAAAGACTTCCAAGATATTGCTCAAAGTACCCACTTGGATTCCGTTGAACGTTCTATTAAACGCTCTATGGATAAATTAGATGCACGACACCATGTTTTGTCACCATCCCAAAATGAACTGCTACAAAAGAAAACTTTATTTGATATTGAAAAATTCATTAAATCAACTGACTATTTAAATGCTGATGAAAAAACATACGCATTAAATACATTGCAAAGGGCTAAAACAGACCGAATTAAGGATGGCAAATCGGGTCGATCCATACTCGATTCTTTAACCACAATGTGGTTGGCAGCGAAAGATAAGGCTGCTTATCCAGCGAGCGATACTCATAACGAAGATACATTAGCAAGATGCAATCTGATTGCTAAAAACATGGCATTATCCGATAGAGAATATAATTTAGATAATAATGGTAAAGATCTAGGTGGTGAATCACGACATGCTTGCCGTGGAGGTACTATCAATAAAATTGTAGAGTCCCTGGAAGCTATTCATCCAGATGTTGTAATTATAAGAGGGACAGAAATACTCTCTGACTTGGCAAATAAAGAGTTTATAAATGCTGTTGAAAATCTAAGTGATGAAGAACAAGTCGAATTATACCAAGGTGACGAAGAGTTAATGCAATCCATTCAGGAAATAATACGTGGCAAAATAAATGAAATAGATAGAGACATTTTTGAGGGCTCTGTTGGCGCTAATAAAATAAACGAGTGGGTTGATGCCGTGCAGTATATAGAAATTCCTGAAACAAATGCTATTAAACAATTTAAAGAGCGACAAGCTCCTACAGCTACTCTCTCTAAAGAGCAAGCAGCTGGAAGTGAGTCCCCTCCTCAGAAACTACTCTTTAAAGGCAATGAGATTACACCACGCGATATTGAAGCTTTTAACAACGCCTTTGAACAAACCCAAAAACTCCCTACCGGATGGAATGAAGAACAGATAAGCAAACGTGCAGTAAAAATTGCTTTCGGTGAAGAGATATGGGAGCCTGAAGATAACCTTGAATCTTTAGCCGATATGTTATTGACTATACGTAAAGATCCTCAAGCTATTAAACAATTTAAAGAGCAACAAGCCCCTACAGCTACTCTCTCTAAAGAGCAAGCAGCTGGAAGTGAGTCCCCTCCTCAGAAACTACTCTTTAAGGGCAATGAGATTACACCACGCGATATTGAAGCTTTTAACAACGCCTTTGAACAAACCCAAAAAATTCCTACCGGATGGAATGAAGAACAGATAAGCAAACGTGCAGTAAAAATTGTTTTCGGTGAAGAGATATGGGAGCCTGAAGATAATCTTGAATCTTTAGCTGCTATGTTATTGACTATACGTAAAGATCCTCAAGCTATTAATCAATTGAGAGGAATGGAAAGCCCTGAGGATAAGCCCCTGTCTTCTCAATCTTCTACAACTCATAATCAAGAGAATATCACTTTTGCAGGCCAGGAGATTACAAAAGACCGCATTAGCTCCTTTAATTTCTCATTCGAAAGTATAAAAAAATCCCCTATGGCTATCAGTCAAAGCTGGACTGATGAGCGAATTGCCCGAGTATGTATAAAGGGTATGTTTCCAGAGTCTGTTTGGGAACCCGAAGGAAATATTGAGCAATTAACAACAATCATGCTAGATGCACGTAATAAGGAATTAGAAAAAAATAACCCTGCAGTTACTCTGGCAGAAAACATAGAGGATACAGACAAGACAGAGAATAGAGAAAACGCCGAGACTACAGAAACTGATAAGTGGCAATACAGTATGTAAGTTAGCAGCAATATCGCCAGCTTGTCTCATTCTATAACTTAAAAAACCTGCTAGGTCTTAGCAGGTTTTTAGCTTCAACTATTTTGCGGGAACGATTTGTACTTGCAGGTTGGCGATCACATCACTATGAACATGAATTTCAATTACATAGTCACCAATTGAATGGATAGGACCTTCAGGCATAACAATTTCACGCTTGCTAACTTCCATAGACTTAGCAATCAAAGCCTCTTTGACTTCATTAGGGCCAACAGAACCATACAGTTTACCTTCGTCACTTGCCATAGCAGCAATAACAATAGTCGTATCGTTCAACAGCGCAGCACGTTGCTCTGCAGCAGCTAACGTTTTCTGTGCTTTTTTCTCAAGTTCAGCACGACGTTTTTCAAATGCTTCAATATTTTCCTCAGTAGCAAACACAGCTTTGCTTTGTGGAATTAGGAAATTACGGCCATAACCTGGTTTAACATCCACTTTATCACCCAAATTTCCCAAGTTTCTAACTTTTTCTAATAAAATAACTTCCATCTTATTACCCCTATTCTATTTTCCACCTACATTTTGCAAGCGTATTCTAAAATTAAACAAACTATCTAAAACACCAAAAATCACATAGACAGGCAACATAACAAAAGGCACGAGTACTAACGGTATTACTAATAAAAGTAAGGTACTAATTCCTCTGCCTTTAGCCAAAATAGTAAAGCTTAAACTAAGCCCTGCACATACATAATATAAAACAAGCACCGGCAAACAACTTAGAGCAATAGGGTTATACTGATATGCTCCAATAGCGACAAGGATTAGTAAGGCAACACCCCACCCGCTTGCACGGAAATTAAGCATTTCCTGTCTATAACCACCAGGATAAAATATCCTGGCCTGCACAGAACGAGCCAGCATTAGCGAAACGAGTGTCGATACCACAACACTCACAACCTGTATTCCCACTAAGTAATTGGAAAAAATTACTTGATTTTGATTATCTAACAGACTATTAACGGAACTATCAGCTTCCAGTTGTTTAAGCATTACCTGAATATACTGGTATTGAGCAGTGATAAACTCAGGAGTTAACCAGTGAATCAGAATAATCCCCAGCAGTGCCTGTAAAACGATAAATCCCCCCGTTATTCGCCAACTGGCTGTTGCTCGCAGAACAACAGCCGCTAAATAACAGGGTAGAAATGCCATCATAGTGGTAACAAGGGCTCCAAATAAAGGCATGGACATCAATGATAAGATCAGCAATGCGCTAATCCCGAGGGCTAATCCTCTAAACCCATCAAGCCAACCTTTACGCAAAGTCACTAATGCAACAATGGCCGCGGATAACCACGCTGTAAACGGTATTAATGCGCAAATTACAATATACAACAAGGCATAATAGTCATTTTCCAAAAGGAAATGACCTTGTTTACGTAGTAAGTCACCCAAACGAGTCATTATTATCTATGGCTATCACAATAAGGTAATAAACCCAGGAATCTCGCATGCTTAATGGCTTTAGCCAACTGGCGCTGGAAGCGGGTTTGCGTACCAGTAATACGGCTTGGTACAATTTTACCAGTTTCTGTTATGTAATCTTTTAACAAATTTATATCTTTATAGTCTATTTCAGATGAACCTTCGGCATTGAAACGACGCATTTTTTTTCTACGAAAATAAGCTGACATATTTAACTACTCCTTAGGCTGCTCGGTCGTCTTTTTCTTTCTTCATTAACACAGACTGAGTGGTAATCGCCTCTTTCTGATTGATGATTAAATTTCTCAAGATAGCGTCATTAAATTTGAACGCATTTTTCAGTTCGTCCAAAGCAACTTGATTACATTCAATATTCATCAATATGTAGTGTGCCTTGTGTACTTCTTTGATTGGGTAAGCTAATTGTCTACGTCCCCAGTCTTCTTTACGGTGGATTTTACCGCCTTGTTTAGTGATGATCCCTTCATAGCGCTCGACCATTCCTGGTACTTGCTCGCTTTGGTCAGGGTGTACAAGAAACACTATTTCATAATGTCTCATAGTTTCTCCTTATGGGTTATAGCCTTCCTCATATGAGCTGAGGTAAGGCAAGGTTAAAAAAACGCACAATCTTAACTGATTTTCGTCTACGGAGCAAATCTTCCCGGTAAATTAAACAGCTTAAGAGTGAGTCCTTATACCTACAAAGACTAAATTATAGACAAATGTAGGCTGATTGATCGATGGCAACAACGAATTAGTAAAAATCTATTTTCTACTTTCAGAATTGCCTCAGCAGTGGTTATCTGTCGAAAAGCGTTGTTTTACGAGCATCTCATCCTGGTTTACATGCGAGTAAATGAGCAGCAAAGCACTAGAAGTTAACGCTTTTCAGCCAAGATAGTCGAAATGGCAACAGCCCCCAGTAAAATCGTTGCTTTTAAACTTTCCATACGATATAACGTACTAAAAACAAAAGAGGTTTTGCATGAATATTGTGACCATCCCATTTGAAGAACCATTGACTGTTCATGTGAATGGTACTGTTGTACAAATAGTCGCTTTTAAGACCTCAGAACACGGTAATATTAAATTCGGTGTGGAAGCTCCTCGATCAATCCAAGTCCATCGTGAAGAAATTTATCACGCTATCAAGCAGAAACAACAAAGTGGTGATGCCGAATAATCGCCTGGCTACGCCTATACAGGACTTTGCTAAATATTGTCCCCTAATTACGGCCTTTTTTATTTGTAGTTTGGCTATCGTAGCCTATGCGGTTAATTTTTTATTTTACCGCTTCCCAGGCAACAATTATTTCCCTCCCAGTACTTCCTTAATAGCTATAGTTTTGCTCCTGGCCATGATAGGCGGCTCTCTGCAATTTGGTAAACATGGCCGTTTTGTACGTACAGTCCGTGAAATTTTTTATTTTTTCCTGGTCTTGGTTGTGATTGCCTTTGCCACAAATGCGGTGCAATATACACCATTCCAACCCATAGATAAGCAACTAATAGCCATCGAAGCAACCATGGGGATCAACATGCAAGCAATCGTTGCATGGACAGCGAATCACCCACGCTTGCAATTATTACTGGCTTATATTTACGATAGCCTTCACCTGCAAATGAGTATTTTGCCATTAGCTGTCATTATTACAGGAAAATTTTCTTATATTCGTGAACATTATTGCCTTTTGCTTGTTACTGTTTTAATTGGTTTTACCTTTTACTATTATCTGCCCACCATGGGACCGGCAAGTTTTATTCCAAGCCCTTACTTTATGGCTGAACAGCATGCAACTGGTATTAAATTTACTGAAATTCATCGTTACATCCAGCCCTCTACTATTGAGGGCGGTATGATTGCCATGCCCTCTTTCCATGCTATCTGGGCCTGGCTTTGCTTGTACCTGGTTCGCTGTTGGCGTATTGTATTTATTTTATTGCTGCCAATTAATGTCCTCTTACTGGCTTCCTGTATTTTGCTTGGCTGGCATTATCCAATTGACCTGTTTGGCAGTTTCCTGATTCTTCTTCCCGCTCATGGCTTGTATTTTTATTACAGGAAAAAAACTCAAAAAATTCTGTAGTCGGTAATAAATTAAGTGCTGATTTTTTTAAGAATACCACTCGGATTACTTAATTCTGAATTGACCACTTTCTTATTGACTTTATTTAGAGCAGACATTCTTTTTAATTGCTCATAAGCCAATGCTTGCAAAGAATTATTTTTTTGCTCAGCAAGTAAAGGATGCGCTTGAATATAGAGTGTACCTTTGTCGAAACCAAATTTTACTGGCTCATTGAGCACACGTACTGGAGTACCTACACTAACAAAATCAAAGAGGTATTCAATGTCTTCCGGCATCATGCGTATACAACCAGCACTTACCCGTGCTCCGACACCATCCCGACGGTTAGTACCATGAATAAGATAAGTTGGCCATCCTAATCTCAATACATGCCGCCCCAAAGGATTACCATCACCGGGTGGAAAAACATTCGGTATAGGTATGCCGTTTTTTGCAGCCTCGGCACGTACATTTGCGGTAGGACGCCAAATTGGATCACGTTCTTTGGTAGTGACTTTGGTTATACCGATTGGCGTTGTCCACCCTTCCCTACCAATTCCTACAGGCATGGTTATCACTACATTATCGTTTGGAGGATAATAGTAAAGACGATACTCAGCTAAATTAATAACCAGCCCCTCCCGTGGTACGGGTGGCAAAATAAATTGTGAGGGAATTAGCAAACGGGTATGTGGCGGCAAGGGTCTTGTAGAATCAACCTGTGGATTGGCTCTCATCATTTCGTAATAGCCGATATCGTAACGAATACCAACTTCACTCAGTGTTTCACCAACTTGGGGACGAGCATATTGCATCTCGCCAATAACATCACCCTCAGTAGGAAGTACAAAAGTAAGGGCAAACGAGATATCTGTCAAAGTAATCATTAATAGAAATATTAACAGCAGGCGCAAAGGACTTAATATAAACATGAATAATTACTCTAAATGAACTATGGCAAGGAAATGATACCTTGCCATAAAAAGGAGCACAAATACCTTATAAGCTAGTATCGGCTTTGAAACGCTCACCATACTGAGCTTCCAATTTAGCGAAAAGCTCATTTAATTTGTCATGGCCAAATTGCTTAGCATAATTCATCGGCCCGCCACGGAATGGAGCAAAACCAGTGGCGAAAATCATTCCTCCATCAAGTAAGTCACTGTCCGCAACAACCCCTTCACGCAGGCAAGAGGCAGCCTCATTGACCATACGTAGAATCAAGCGATTAGCAATATCTTTTCCTTTAGCTGATTTTGCAGGCTTCACTCTTTGTTTGATGGCTTTGCCATTCTTATAACGGTAAAAGCCTTGACCTGATTTACGTCCAAGCTTGCCTTCTTTAACCATATCACGCAATTTTTGCGGTACTGAGCCCCCAAAATGCGCTGTCAAATTTTCAGCAACAGCCAAGCATACATCCATCCCAACCGTATCCGCTAACTCAACAGGCCCCATGACCATACCAAAATTTTTGGCTGCCTCATCAATTTCTTCACCACTATATCCCTCTTCCAATAACTGCACGCACTCCATGAGGTAAGGCATTAAAACGCGATTTATCAAAAATCCTGGGCTCGATTTTACAGGTAATGGTAAGCGGCCAATCTGATTAACAAAGGAACAAGAACGTTTAGTGACTTCTTTGGCGGTCTTATTACTACTGACTACCTCAACCAAATCCATCTTGGCAACTGGATTAAAGAAATGGATACCAATTAACCGAGTAGGATTTTCCATGACTTGGCTGATTTCATCGAGCGGAATACTTGACGTATTCGTGGCAATAATAGCTTCTTTACTTGCCTTTTGTTCGACTTCCTTCATTATTGTTTGTTTAACTGCAAGATTCTCAAACACAGCCTCAATAATCACATCTGCTTTAGTAATACCGTAACCATCTGGATCAGCAAGCAAACGATCCATGGCCGCTTGAATTAATCGTGGTTGGCGCAATTTCTTTTTGAAAAGTGCGTGAGCTCGTACAAGCGCAGGCGCAATTTGCTGGTGAGACTTATCTTGCAGGGTCACTCGTAAACCGCGCAAAGCACACCAGGCAGCAATGTCTCCCCCCATAACACCGGCACCGATTACATGAACATGTTGGGCTTTAAAGTCACTGTCTTTAGCGAAGCTTTTCATGCGTTCCCGCAAATGGAAAGCACGTATTAGGTTTGTTGCCGTATCCCCTTGACTTACTAACTGCTCAACAGAATCGGCCTCTTTTAAATAAGCTCGTTCGCCTACTCCACCTTCCTTTTCCCACAAATCAATAATTGCATAAGGCGCAGGATAATGCTTTTTAAGTACGCGCTTGCTGACGTTATAACGAAGTATAGGGGCAAGGATAGCCCGTACTAACGAGTAGTTGCTTAACGATTGTATAAAGCTTGGCTTATGCTTGGCAGGTTTATTTTTAATGTAATAAACAGCGGCACGCTTTAATTGACGAACAGGTACTACATCATCAACAAATCCTAGTTGCTTGGCTTTGGCAGCAGCGATCGGCGCACCAGTCAAAATAACTTTAGATAACGCATCAAACCCACCTATCAAACGTGGCAAGCGTACTGTTCCACCCCAGCCAGGATGGATACCGAGCATAATTTCAGGCAAACCTAACCGGGTATCTTTATCATCAGTAGCAATCCTATAATCACAAGCAAGAGCTAACTCTAAACCACCTCCCATACAGAAACCATCAATCATAGCAACTGTAGGCATCGAGAGAGCTTCCAGTCGTGAAAAAACAGCTTGTCCCTGCCTTAAAAAATCAACTGCTTCTGCTGGTGTATCAAACTTCGAAAAAGCGTTTACATCAGCACCGGCGATAAAACCTTTGGGTTTGGCGGAGTAAATAACCAAGCCTATTAGATCTGATTTCTGAGCGATCTCTTGCAAAAGACCATTTAATTCATCTAAAACATCGCTATTGATAGCATTTACCGCCGTATCTTTGCGATTAATACCTAACCAAACAATATGGTCTGCATCTGTTTGTATTTCCCAATGTTTATAGTTACTCATGTCCTTTCACCTCTGTCACGCGTTCCAGATACATTGCCCCGCCTTGCCCTCCACCAATGCAAATGGCAGCCATTCCGCGAGTTCCATTACCGTGTTTCAATGATTGCAATACATGCAGCACGATACGAGCGCCACTAGCGCCAATTGGATGGCCAGCAGCAATAGCTCCGCCATCTTTATTCAGTTGCGCAAGAGATGGAGCCCCCATTGCCTGTTTCAATCCTAGTTGGGTACGGCAATAGTCTTCATCATCCCAGGCTGCTAGACAACCTAATACCTGAGCAGCAAAAGCCTCATTAATTTCCCAGCAATCAAAATCGGCGGGTTTCAAATTGTGACGCTGCATAATCGGTGTAGCCGCATGCACTGGCCCTAATCCCATTTGTGAAGGATCGAGAGCAGCCCATTGCGAATCGACAATACAACCAAGGACAGGAAGTTTATGCTTTTTAACAGCCTCTTCACTAGCCAATAATAACAAACAGGCGCCATCGGTAATTTGGGAGCTGTTACCTGCTGTTACCATGCCATATTTTTTATCAAAAAAAGGTTTTAATTTACCTAATTTTTCAACCGTAGAATCTGGACGAATACCATCATCTTGCGGATAGACACGACCTTTCGTGTCAATAATAGGAACAACTTCATCCATACGTCCTTCTATAAAGGCATGCGCTAAACGCTGATGACTCTCACTGGCAAAAGCATCCATCTGCTCTCGGCTAATATTAAAGCGATAAGCGACCTTCTCGGCGGTTTGTCCCATGTTCATGCCCACGATGGGATCAGTCAAACCGCGTAGTAAAGCAATTACCGGTGCCAAATAAGAAGGTCTAAATTGAGTTACCAAACCGAGGCGCTGACCAACACTTTTAGCGGCAAACCAATTAGCCAGCCAGGATGCCATCTTTTGATTAAATAGTAAGGGCGCATGGCTCATAGCCTCAGTACCACCCGCCAAGACCAGGTCACTACGACCATTGGCAATTTGCAACGCTGCATTATCAAGAGCCTGCATACCAGAGGCACAATTTCTCATCACAGTGAAGGCGGGAACTTTTTCTCCACAGCCCAAACGCAGAGCAACAACTCGCGCGATATTCGCCTCATCAGGACCCGGCATTGCAGAACCAATAATAACCTCATCCAAATCAGTGGGGCTAATAGATTGACGATTTAACAAGGGCATACCCGCAGCTACTGCTAAGTCTGACCCAGTAAAAGGACCAACTCCCTTTGCTTTTAAAAACGGTGTTCGACTACCATCTACTATATAGACCCGCCTACCGTTTAAATTCGACTTTTGTTTCATTACTCCTCCTGATACATGTCAATGCAGCTGACAAGCGCCAAATTTTTCATGTCAAAGATAACAGTAATCCTAAGTTTTTGGAATTTATCTAAATAAAATCATTTTTATTAACTGATAATGGGTGTTGACGCCACATAAATACCTGATATACTTCGCCTCCATTGACTGGAGAGATGGCCGAGAGGTCGAAGGCGCTCCCCTGCTAAGGGAGTATGGGAGAAATCCCATCGAGGGTTCGAATCCCTCTCTCTCCGCCAGTACACGCGCCCGTAGCTCAGTTGGATAGAGTATCTGGCTACGAACCAGGGGGTCGGAGGTTCGAATCCTTCCGGGCGCGCCATTTTAGATAAACACACTGAAAGATAAATCACTCCGAAATCAAGGCCAATGCACGGATGTACTTGGCCCGGAAGTGTTCGAACCGAGAGGTTCGACAAAATGCGAAGCGAAGAACGCGAAGCGTGGCGCAGCATTTTGGACG